>CAXNGD010000023.1:0-14979 GCA_964201575.1 Acetobacterales bacterium
CACCCGATACCTCGGCAACTACCTCAACTGGTTCCACCTCGCCACACTCAACCCAAACCCCAACAGCCGAGCCTGTCTCAGCGCAGCTCTCGGGCATAATCAGGCCGGAATAGCCCATGCATAGAGAGTGAGAACAGAGCCAAAAAGAAACCCTTCCCTTCCCTCCCCCTGCCTTCAAACTTCCATTAGCACTCTCCCGCAGAGAGTGCTAAACTCTCTCCTAACGAGCAAGCGATCCCCGCATCGCCACAAGCGGCCCACCCGGCGCCATATCGCTCGACCAGGAGCACTGCCCCATGAAGTTTCGCCCGCTGCACGACAGGGTGGTCATTCGTCGCCTCGACGCCGAGGAAAAGACCAAGGGCGGCATCATCATCCCTGACACCGCCCAGGAAAAGCCGATGGAGGGCGAGGTCATCGCCGCCGGCGCCGGCGCGCGCAACGAGGCCGGCGCCATCGTGGCGCTGGACGTCAAGGCCGGCGACCGCGTGCTGTTCGGCAAATGGTCAGGCACCGAGGTCAAGATCGACGGCCAGGATCTCCTGATCATGAAGGAGTCCGACATCATGGGCATCGTCCAGGCCCCCCCCGCTGCAACGGCACCTGCCGCCAAGCCCGCCGCCAAGAAGAAGTAGGGCGGGCTTCAGTCCGCCGCCTCCCTCTCCCGCGGGATCGCCCTCCGGCACTCCCGGCTGCCCCCACTCAGCTCGGCTGCCCCCACTCAGAAAGACAACACCATGTCAGCTAAAGAAGTCCGCTTCGGCGCCGACGCGCGCGGCCGCATGATGGCCGGCGTCGACACGCTCGCCAACGCGGTTCGCGTGACCCTCGGCCCCAAGGGCCGCAACGTCATCATCGACAAGAGCTACGGCGCCCCACGCATCACCAAGGACGGCGTCACCGTCGCCAAGGAAATCGAACTCACCGACAAGTTCGAGAACATGGGCGCCCAGATGGTGCGTGAAGTCGCCACCAAGACCAATGACATCGCCGGCGACGGCACCACCACCGCCATCGTCCTGGCCCAGGCGATCGTCAAGGAAGGCGTCAAGGCCGTTGCCGCCGGCATGAACCCGATGGACCTGAAGCGCGGCATCGACAAGGCGGTTGACGCCCTGGTCGCCGAGCTCGCCAAGCGCACCAAGAAGGTCACCACCCAGGCCGAAACCGCCCAGGTCGGCACCATCTCCGCCAATGGCGAGGCCGATATCGGCAAGATGATCGCCTCCGCCATGCAGAAGGTCGGCAACGAGGGTGTCATCACCGTCGAGGAAGCCAAGGGCATCGAGACCGAGCTGGACATCGTCGAGGGCATGCAGTTCGACCGCGGCTACATGTCGCCGTACTTCATCACCAACGCCGAAAAGATGCTGGTCGGCCTCGATGACCCCTACATCATGATCCACGAAGGCAAGCTCTCGCAGCTCCAGCCGATGCTCCCCCTGCTCGAAAGCATCGTCCAGGCCGGCAAGCCCCTGCTGATCATCGCCGAAGACGTCGAGGGCGAAGTCCTCGCCACCCTGGTGGTCAACAAGCTGCGCGGTGGCCTCAAGGTTGCCGCCGTGAAAGCCCCCGGCTTCGGTGACCGCCGCAAGGCCATGCTGGAAGACATCGCCGTCCTCACCGGCGGCCAGGTCATCAGCGACGACCTCGGCATCAAGCTCGAATCCGTCACCCTCGCCATGATGGGCCGCGCCAAGAAGGTGTCGATCGAGAAGGAAAACACCACCATCGTCGAGGGCGCCGGCAAGAAGGCCGACATCATCGGCCGCTGCAACCAGATCCGCGCCCAGGTCGAGGAAACCACCTCGGACTACGACCGCGAGAAGCTGCAAGAGCGCCTGGCCAAGCTCGCCGGCGGTGTGGCCATCATCCGCGTCGGCGGATCGAGCGAGGTCGAGGTGAAGGAGCGCAAGGATCGCGTGGACGACGCCCTGCACGCCACTCGCGCGGCTGTCGAGGAAGGCATCGTCCCCGGCGGCGGTGTGGCCCTGGCCCGCGCCTCGCTGGTCCTGGCCAGCCTGAAATCCTCCAACGCCGACCAGCTCCACGGCATCGACATCGTTCGCCGCGCCGTGCTCGCCCCGCTGCGCCAGATCGCCGCCAATGCCGGCGAAGACGGCGCCGTGATCTCCGGCAAGGTGCTCGAGAAAGACGACTACAACTGGGGCTTCGATGCCCAGTCCGGCACCTACACCAACATGGTGAAGTCCGGCATCATCGACCCCACCAAGGTCGTCCGTGCCGCCCTCCAGCACGCCGCCTCGATCGGTGGCCTGATGCTGACCACCCAGGCGATGGTCGCCGAATACACCCCGCCGCCCAAGGCGGGCAGCGGCGAGATGGACTTCTGACGCTCGTTTAGCAAAGCAAGGGCTGGGCGCTGCCCAGACCCGCCGGGGCCTGAGGCCCCGGCCCCCCCTACTTAAGAGTTCCAGAGGCGCAGGCCTCTGGGACTCTTTTGGTTTTGGGGCCGCGCTGCACCAGGCTCGGGCGAAAATTTTTTTCTCTCGAAGACTCTATTTTCCCTTGAAATCCGACTTTCGACCATATATATTAACTGACATAGAGAACCTTGTATCCCGCTTCACCGGCATCGTCGGCCGGCTCCGCCGCGCCGTCGGCCTGTTCATGGCCCAGGAGGCCCGAAGCCCGAATTGCGTCCTGCTGGGCACCCAGATGTTCGTCGCACTGGTCCGCCCCAGCCCGCACAAGCCGCTCCCCCCCGCCACCTGGCACCTGCTGACCGAACGCCTCGCCCGCCTGGCCAAGCGCTTCCGCGCCCTCGCCGCCCGCGTCGCCGCCGGCGCCAGCACCCCTCGCCCCTCCCGCCCCGCAAAACCCAGGCCCGACAAGCCCCGCCTGGCCAAGCCCAGCCTTCCCACCGGCCGCGGCTGGATCACCCTGCGCATCGAAGCCGCCGCCCCCTGCGGCGGCGAACTGCACATGCTGCTTCAGGAGCCCGAACTGCCCGCCCTGGTCCGCGCAGCACCCCAGGCCGGCCGCCTGCTGCGCCCGCTCTGCCGCGCCCTCGGCGTCGACCTCCCCGACTGGCTCCGCCTGCCGCCCCGCCAGAAGACCCGCCAGCCGTCACCCTGCACCAGCAAGCCCACCACTCCGCGCCGCCCGCCCGCGCCAATCGCGCAGACTCGCCGCGCCAGCCTGCCGTTCTGGTATCCAAATCCATTACGAAAACAAAATAACAACGCCTGACGACGCCGCCTTCGCACGCGTTATTTGTTACGTAATCGAAATTAAACCGTCACCCGGGGCAGTTTGCCTTCAGGAACGTGCCGATATGCCGCACCGCCAGCGGGATATGCTCTTTCGGCTGCTTCCACGGATACAGGCTCACCTGCGCATTCGGCGCCAGCAGCGCCGATTCCATCGCCACCGCATAGGGATGCGGCGGCACATCATCCGGCAGCACCATGATCGGCGTCTGGCAGCCGCGCACGAAATCGCGCGACACCGTGAACACGAAATCCTGGTTCGCCCGATACATCCGGCTCAGGAACGCCTCCACCTGCACCATCGTCACATCCGGCCGCCGCGAACACAGCGCCGGACCCCAATTGGCCAGGTTGTTGTCGTAGAACTGATCCGGCATCTCCGGCCGATGCCCGCTCGGCTGCACGATCACCGCCGCCGGAATCCGCGCCCCCGCCCGCTTCAACAGGTTCCAGATGAACGGCCCGCCAATGCAGAATCCCATCACCATGAACCGATCAATCCCCAGATGGTCCATCAGCCCCAGCTGGTCATCGGCATAGGCATCCCACGGTCGCTCCACCTCCAGCGGCCCATGCGACTCCCCGCCAGTGGCATTGCGCAGATCCATGGTGATGCAGCGATACCGGTCGGCGAACACCGTCATCGGATCGAACGGCGAACTCGCCGCCGACAGCCCCGCCATCACCGAATTCAACCCGCCCCCAGGCAGGATCAGCAGCGGAAACCCGCTGCCCGCCTCGGCATACCGGATGCGAACCGCACCGCGCTCATAGATCGCCATGCCCTATCCCCCCGCCGCCGCGCGCGCCAGCGCCGAAACCTGCGCCCCCAGCCCGCTCTGCGCCGCCAGGAACGCCGTCATCAGCCGCTGCGCCCGATCGCGCTCGGCGATGTTGAGCGCGCCCGGCGGAAACTGCAACGCCACCACCACCAAGGCCGGCGCCGCCGTCGCCCCCTCCACGCTGTTGCGCGCCTGCTGGATCCGCTCGCCCAACCCGCCCCGGCTCAGCTGCCCGTCAATCCACAGCCGTGTCGCCGTCATCGTCGCCGGGTTGTTGCCGATCACCAGCCGCCAGTTCGCCCCTTCACCAGGTGCCGCGATCGACCCCACCTCCATCTCATCCGTCGCCCCGTCGCGCGACAGCTCGCGCCGCGCCTGTCCGATCGCCGAGGGGTTGGTCCGCACCGAGAACATCTGCACCGTCACCGTCAGCGGCAGCGACCAGCACTGGAACGTCTCCACGCTGCGACTGCCCTGCGGATGGCGCGACCCCGCCGCCGGCACGATCACCGGCCCGCGCGAAACGCACCCGGCCACTCCCTGCAACGTCGGCGGCGTCGTCGCCGCAACCGGCACCGCCCGCCCATCAAGCCACTCCGACATCGCCGCCGCACTGCCGCAAACCCCACGATCAACACCGTGGCCACCCCGGCCCGCACCTGCATGCCCCACCCGTTCTGCGCCGTCACGTCCGTCGTCGGCGCCGCGCGAACGGTGGCAATCTGGTCCTCGCGGAACGGGATGCCGGCCAGGATCAGCAACAGGATCACGATCGAGAAGAACACCCAGCCATACAGGACATGGTCCGCCGCCGCCGCCTCGGCACTGCCCAGCGCCTCGCCCAGCAGCACGATCCCCAGCGCCCGAAACCCGTTGGCCACGATCGGGATGACGATCGAGGCCAGCATGAACAGCCCCCGCCGCGTGTAGCTGCGATAGATCAGCATCGCATACAGCACCCCGAAGGCGATCGAGGCGATCAGGAAGCGCAGCCCGGCACAGGCCTCGGCCACGAAATACCGCCCCGACGGCGTGTCGATCAGGAACTCGTCGGCATAGAACGGAATCCCCACCACCTGCAGCCCGATCAGGCTGAACTCCAGCGTGATCTTCTGCAGCACCGGCGTCAGGAAGGCGCCGAACGGCACCATGAAATACAGATACAGCAGCGGCGCCGACATGGCCCACCACACCCGCCAGCCCAGCACCGCGAAGAACAGCAGTTGCACGAAGCTCATCGCCACGAGCTGCCGCCCTTCCATGATCCCCAGCCGCTCCGCCGCCATCCAGGCGGCAACCCCCGGGATGGCCAACAGCCCCATCCATGGCAGTGGCGCCACCTGCAACCCCACCAGGTTCTCGCGCCGGTCCCATGCCAGGTACAGCGCGATCGGCAGCACGAAGAAGCAATGGCTATAGGCGGTGGACTCGTTCCAGACCTGATACGCCGCTATCGCCTCGGCATGGAACACCAGCCCCAGCACGAACAGGCCGATCGCCAGCGCTGGCCCCGCCCCGGCGAGGATCCGCCCGATCTCCGGGACATGGCTCACGGGCAACGAGCGGGCACTCATGCGGCTCTCTCCTTGGCAGGACTCATCTTGTCTTCCAGCTTCAGCCGGCTGTCCAGCAACACGTCGAGCTGCCCGAGCGCGGCATCCCAGGCATAGCTCCGCTCCATCGCCGCCCGCGCCGCCGCTCCCAGACCGGGATGCTCGCCGCGCAGCACCGCGGTGATCACCGCGGCCATCGCGCCGGCCCCGTCCGCCACCAGCAGATCGCGGCCCGGCGTGGCCACGACGCCCTCGAAAGCCTGCGGCGAGGCCACCACCGGGCGTCCCATCGCCATCGCCTCCAGCACCTTGTTCTGGATGCCGCGGGCAATGCGCAGGGGCGCCGCAGCCAGCGCGGCATGGGCGACATAGGGCCGCACATCCGCCACCCGCCCCGTCACCTGCACCCCCGGCAGCGCTGCCAGGCCTTGGACCGCCGGGGTTGGGTTGGCGCCGACCACCACGAAGCCGAGCGTGGGCTCGGCGGCGCGCAGCAGCGGCAGCACGTCGGCAGCGAACCAGATCGCCGCCTCGGCATTGGGCGGTTAGTCCATGTGTCCGGTGAACACGACCCGGGGTGCGGCGTCCGGGTACGGGCTGGGGAAGGCGTGGCGCGGATGGAAATAGTCGAGATCGACGCCGTTCTGCACCGCGAACACCCGCCCGCGCGTGCCCGGCGACAGGGTGGCGAAGCGCTGGCACTCCGCCGCGCTGACCAGCAGGGCAGCATCCGCGGCCATCGTCGCGCGGGTCTCATAGGCCAGGAGTGTCCGCGCCTCGCGCGCCCAGACCGCGCGCAACGGCCAGCTGGCCTGTTCGGCGTAGGCGGCGAATTTTTCGGAATCGACATCGACCATGTCGAGCACCAGCTTCACGCCGCTGCCCATCAGGTATTCGGCCATCGGCGTGGAGTAGGCGAAGCCCAGCCCGATCGGCCGTTCGGCCAGCATGCGCCCGACCCAGGCGGCGAGCCCGGCATGGCCGTAATAATCGACCATCAGCGGCCGCCCCGGCCGCAGCCGCGCCAGGACGCGCAGCTTCTGGTTGCGCGGGACGACGGCGAAGCTGGCGACCTCGCCGCAGACGGCGCGCACGGCGTCCATGTGGATTGCGTCGTCCGGGTTGTCCGACAGGCAGCCGAGATGCACCCGCCAGGTTTGCGCGAAGTGGCGGATCAGGTTCCAGCTGCGGATCTTCTCGCCCTTGTCCGGCGGATAAGGGAATCGGTGGGCGAGGAAGAGCATCTCACGCATGAAGAGTCATCTTTTTGTGAACAAAAAGAAGCAAAAAAACTTCATCCATTTTGGCTGTGCCCAAACCGATAAAAGTTTTTTAGTTCTTTTTTTCAAAAAAGAACACTTACCCTAGCCCCCGCACGATATGCGGCCCGACCAGATTGGCGATCGGGAGCGGCAGGCGCTTCCAGGCCGCAATGAACAGGCGATACTTCGGGTTGAGTGGATTGATGTCAGGGATCGACGCGCCGGGCGCCAGGCGGAAGCGATAGGCCAGCGGCGCCGGTTCGAAGCCCCAGTTCTTCTTGAAGGAATATGCGCCGGTGCCAGCCTTGCTGCGGCCGAAATCGAACAGGCGGAAGCCGCGGGCGGCGGCCCGGCGCATCACTTCCCAGTACATGAAATCGTTGCCGTAGCGGTCGCGGGCGGCACGGATACCGCCGCCGTAATATGGCAGCACCTCGTCGCGGAAGTAGAAGTTCATCACCGAGGCGATGGACGAGGGTCCGTCCATGATGGTGACGATGTCGATGTCGTCGGCGAATTCGCGCATCAGGATGTCGAAGTAGCGCCTGGCGAAGACCGGGGTGCCGAGGTTGCGCACGCTTTCGGCATAGATGTCGTGCAGGCGGGTGGCGGTGACGCCGGCGCAGGCGAAGAGCTAGAGGATGCGGTCGGTGTTGGCCTCAACCCGGCGTTCGAAGCCGTCCCAGGCATCGCGCGGGACGGTGCGGGCGAAGGCCTCGACCTGGAAGAAGTCCTCGACATCCACGGTCATGGCGTTGCGGATCGTCGCCGGGCGGGCGGCGGCCGGCACCTTGTGGGTCATGGCGTTCACGACAGGCCGCTGCGCTGCTGGCTGGTGCCGCCGAACATCTTGACCAGGCGTTGGAACAGGCGTTCGCGCCGGGCCACCGCCTCCTCGAGGACTTCGACCCGGCGCAGCAGCTCGGCATAGGAGCGGCGGCTCTCGCTTTGGGCGAGGCGCAGCGGGATCACCTCGGCGCCGAGTTCGGTCTCGCCGACGCCCTCGCCGCCGCCTTCGAGGTCAGCGCGCAGCTCGTCAGCGGTGGCGTCGAGGATGCGGGCGTCGATGTCATGCGACTCTTCGAGGGCGGCATACAGCAGCACCCGGCCGGCCAGGCGGTTGATGCGGCGCGGCATCCCGCCGGTATGGCGGAACACCGCGGCATAGGCGTCGTCCGTCCAGGCGGGATCGCCCTCCCAGCCGACCTCGGAGAGGCGGTGTTCGATGTAGCCGCGCGTCTCGTCGTCGGTCAGCGGTCCGAGCTGGTAGGAGGCGAGCACGCGCTGGCGCAGCTGGTCCAGGTCGGGGCTGGCCAGCTTGCGGCGGAATTGCGGCTGGCCCAGCAGGATGGTTTGCAGCGAGGCTTGGCCGTCCTCGGTCATGTTGGACAGCATGCGCAGCTCTTCCAGCGCGGCCAGCGTCAGGTTCTGCACCTCGTCCACCACCAGCAGGCAGCGTCGCCCGGCCGCGCGGTGCTCGGCCAGCATCTCGCCGAAGACCTGTAGCAGGGTCGCCTTGTCGGCGGAATCGGTCTGGATGCCGAAGGCGGCCATGGTCAGGCGGAACAGATCGTCGTTGTTGACCTGGGTGGTGTTGATGCGGGCCAGCGTATAGGTCTCGCGATCGAGCTCGAACCACAGCCGCCCGACCAGCGTGGTCTTGCCGGCGCCGACCTCGCCGGTGACGATGATGAAGCCCTCGCCCTGGGATAGGTCGTATCACCAGCAGGGTGACGAAGTCCAGCAGCGTGGTCAGCAGCCGGCCGGTGAGAAAGTCGCGCACCTTCGAGATCTGACCGAGCTTGTACAGCACCGCGCCGGTCTGGGTGCGCTCGAAATAGTCGATAGGCAGGCCGAGCAGGCGGCGGAAGATGTGCAGCGCCAGCTTGGTATCCAGCCTTGTGGCCACCACCTGGATCAGCCGTCGCCGGATATAGCCGAGATAGGTCTCGTACAGCGCCGCCGCGAGCAGGAACAGCGCGATCAACGTCAGCGTGCTCATGCTCTGATAGGTGACGACCTTGTCGATCACCACCATCACCAGCATCGGCGGCGCGATCGCCAGGATGCTGAGCACAATCGAGCCGATCACGACATCGCGCAGGATCACCTTCTCAACCCACACCATGCGGGCCAGCCAGGCAAAGGTGAAAGGCTCGTCGTCAAAGGTCACGCCGCGCTCGCGCCGCACCAGGATCGTCTCGCCGCCCCAGACCTGCGACAGCCGTAACTCGTCCACCGCCACGGCCTGGTCGTCGCCGGTGGCCATCGGGTCGCGCAGCCATACCACGCCGCGCGCCGGGTCCGGCCGAACCATCAGCGCCGCGGTGCCATCGTTCAGCAACAGCACGATCGGCCCGCCGGGCTTCAGCCCGATCAGGTTCGACCATTTCATCCGCACCGCCCGGGCCCACAGCCCGCCGGCACGCACCCAATCCACCAGCACCGCCGGCGATGGCGCCTCGCCCTCGGGAACGCGCAGGTCGTCGCGGTCCAACTCCATGCCGTGGTAGCGCGCCGCGGCAATCAGCGCGCGCAGTCGCAACTCAAGCGGCGAGGGCGGGGCAGCGCGGCCCGAGCCCTGGGCGCCCCGTCCCTGCCCATTGCCGCCTTACCCATCTCCAGCATCAGCGGTCCCGGCGCGGCGCTGCCGGAACGGCAGACAGCGCCGCGCCGGGACCACGCTGTCCCCCTTCAGGCTCGAAGACGCCGGACGGACGATCGGGAGAACTCAAATCACCTAACCTCTCTCTGTGCGCAATCAAGCCCGGACGCTACCAAGCCGGGGCGCTGCCGAACCCGGCGCCGCCGAACAGTGCCCGGCATCATTATTCGCGAACCGACCTCGAACGAGCGACAGCTATCCCGCGGTCATCGCATGCCGCATCGCGGCGTATATCACAAACCCTGCCAATCAATGACCAAAAACACCCTATGCCGCCCCGCCGCAACCCCGGTGCAGGGCTGCAACCAGCGGATATCACCGCGTTGTGTACTCACAAGCCGGCCATGCGTCCTTATGGCAACACCCGAAACCGCGCCGCAGCCACGCGATCGGACTGCACCTCGCCCGCCACCGCCATCGCATCCGCCACCACCGCGACCACCCCGGTGAACCACGCCACCTGGCCCAGCGCCCGTGCCTGGAAAAGTGCCGCCAGCGCCGCCGCCGCCGAACCCCGCTCGGCGCAACAAAAACAGCCCGCCCCATGCCGCCGGATCGCCACCGCCCCGCCAGACTGGAAACGGATCATCGGTCGCTCCTGGCCGATTGCCGCCAATTCGCCTTCGCCGGGACCCAACGCCTCCTCGATCAGCAACGCCTCACCCGGCCCCGCCTGCGCGGCGGCGGCAAAGCGCAACGGAATCCGATCGTCCTGCGGCCTGCTCATAATCCCGATCCTCATACTCCAATAGACATAAGAATATCTTTATGTCATAGCAACCCCCATGGACACCCTGCTCACCGCCCTGCGCGCCTGCGCCGAGCCGACGCGCCTGCGCCTGCTCGCACTGGCCGCGCGCGGCGCCTTCTGCGTTGTCGAGTTCACCGAGATCCTCGCCCAGTCGCAACCCCGCCTGTCCCGCCATCTGCGTCTTCTCGGCGAGGCAGGGTTGCTGGAACGTGAGCGTGAGGGCGCCAATGTCTGGTTCGCCCTGCCCGCCGCCGACACCGAGCCGGGTGCGCTTATCCGCGCCGTCCTTGCCCGGCTGCCCGAGGACGAGCCGATCCTGGTCGACGACCGTCGCCATGCCGCCCGCGTCCTGGCCGAGCGCGCCCGCGCCGCCAGCGACAGCTTCCGCCGCAAGGGGGCCGATTGGGACGAGATGCGCGCCCTCGAACTCCCCGCCGCCGCCGTCGAACAGGCTGTGCTGGACCTGCTTCCCGCCGCCCCGAATGGCCGCATGCTCGATATCGGCACCGGCACCGGACGGATGCTCGAACTGCTCGCCCCACGCGTCAGCACGGCACTCGGCGTCGATGCCAGCCGCGCCATGCTCGCCCTCGCCCGCACCCGCCTGGCCAAGCCCGGCCTGTCGCATTGCGCCGTCCGCCTGGCCGACATGTACCGCCTGCCGCTCGGCGACGCCGGCTATGACCTGGTGCTGCTGCAAATGGTCCTGCACCACGCCGAGGACTCGCCCGCCGTCCTGGCCGAGGCCGCGCGCGTGCTGCGCCCCGGCGGCCGCCTGCTGGTCATCGACCTCTCCGACCACGACCCCGCCGCCACTGCCCGCCTCGCCTTCCGTTGGCCCGGTTTTTCCGATCCGCGGATGGCCGAACTGATGCGCGAGGCCGGATTGGAGCCGACCGCCCCTGTCGCCGTTGCCTGCCCGCGCGACGGCGAGCCGCTGGAAATCCGCCTCTGGCCCGCCCTGCGCGCCGGCCGCGCCTCCCTTCTTCACGCCGACGCACTGGATACCCAAGCATGAGCCGTCCCCATATCCTCGATGCCCTGCGCGACCGCGTGCTGCTCGCCGATGGCGGCATGGGCAGCCATATCCAGGCCAGCGACCTCTCGATCGAGAAGGATTTTCTGGGCCAGGAGAACTGCTCGGAGATCCTCACCCAGTCGCGCCCGGACTTCATCCGCGATTTCCACCGCGGCTTCTTCGCCGCCGGGGCGGACATGGTCGAGACCAACACATTTGGTGGCTCCCCGATCACGCTGGACGAATTCGGCCTCGGCGCCCAAGCCTTCGAGCTGAACAAGCGCAGTGCCGAGCTGGCCCGCGAAGCCGCGGACTCCTTCGCCGATGGGCGGGACCGCTATGTCCTCGGCTCGATCGGTCCCGGCACCAAGCTGCCCTCGCTCGGCCACGTCACCTATGACGCGCTCGAAGCAGCGCTCCTCGTCCAATGCCGCGGCCTCGTCGCCGGCGGGTCGGATGCCCTGCTCACCGAGACCAACCAGGACACGCTCTACATCAAGGCCGCCGTCAACGCCGCCAAGCTGGCCGTCGCGGAGAGCGGCAAAGAGATCCCGATCTTCGTCCAGGTCACCGTGGAGACCACCGGCACCCTGCTGGTCGGCCCCGACATCGCGGCGGCCGCCACCGTCATCGGGTCGCTCGACATCCCGCTGATCGGCCTGAACTGCGCCACCGGGCCGCAAGAGATGGCCGAGCATGTCCGCTGGCTGAGCCAGAACTGGCCCGGCCTTATCTCAGTGCTGCCCAATGCCGGCCTGCCGGAACTGGTCGACGGCAAGACGCGCTACCCGCTCTCGCCCGACGAGATGACCTCCTGGGTCGAGCGCTTCGTGCGCGAGGACGGCCTCAACCTGATCGGCGGCTGCTGCGGCACCAACACCGCCCACATCGCAGCGCTGGACGCCATGCTCAAGCGCCTCTCGTCGGAAAGCGGGCGCAGCCACCGCCCAACCCCCGCCAAGCGCACCGCCGTCTGGATGCCCTCCGTCGCCTCGCTCTACCAGCAAGTGCCGCTGTTCCAGGAGAACAGCTACTTCTCCATCGGCGAGCGCTGCAACGCCAACGGCTCGCGCGCCTGGCGCCAGCTCCAGGAAAAGGCCGACTGGGACGGCTGCGTCGCCATGGGCCGCGACCAGATCGCCGAGGGCTCCAACAGCCTGGACATCTGCACCGCCTTCGTCGGCCGCGACGAGCTGTTCGAGATGTCAGAGGTGATCCGCCGCTTCACCAGCAGCGTGAACTCTCCCCTCGTCATCGACAGCACCGAAACCCCGATCATCGAGGCGGCGCTGAAGCTGCACGGCGGAAAACCGATCATCAACTCGATCAACTTCGAGGAAGGCGAGGGCGCCGCCGACGACCGCATGAAGCTGGCCAAGAAATTCGGCGCCGCCGTGATCGCGCTGACCATCGACGAGGTCGGCATGGCCAAGACCGCCGAGGACAAGCTCAAGATCGCAACCCGGCTGGTCGAATTCACCTGCGGCAAATACGGCCTGGCGCAAAGCGACCTGATGATCGACCCGCTGACCTTCACGATCGGCACCGGCAACGAGGATGACCGTAAGCTCGGACTGTGGACGCTTGAGGGCATCCGCATGATCCGCGACAAGTTCCCGGACATCCAGATCATCCTCGGCCTGTCGAACATCAGCTTCGGCCTCAACCCCGCGTCCCGCGCCGTGCTGAACAGCGTCTTCCTCGACCACGCCGTGAAGGCCGGCATGACCGGCGCTATCGTCCACGTCTCGAAAATCCGCCCGCTCCACCTGATCGCCGCCGAGGAGGTCAAGGTCTGCGAAGACCTCATCTTCGACCGTCGCACCGAAGGCTACGATCCCCTCCACGCCCTGCTCGCCATGTTCGCCGACCGCAAGGCCGCCGACGCCGTCAAAAAGACCCGCGCCGACACCGTCGAAGGCCGCCTCAAGGACCGCATCGTCGACGGCGACCGCAAGGGCCTGGGCGACGAGCTGGACGAGGCAATGAAGACCAACAAGCCGTTGGACATCATCAACAACGTGCTGCTCGATGGCATGAAGGTCGTCGGCGAACTGTTCGGCGCCGGCAAGATGCAGCTCCCCTTCGTGCTGCAATCGGCCGAGACCATGAAGGCCGCCGTAGCCCACCTCGAACCGCACATGGAAAAGATCGCCGGCCAGGAAAAAGGCACCGTCGTGCTCGCCACCGTGCGCGGCGACGTGCATGACATCGGCAAGAACCTGGTCGACATCATCCTGACCAATAACGGCTACCGGGTGATCAACCTGGGCATCAAGGTCCCGCTCTCCGACATGATGACCGCCGCCCGCGAGCACAAGGCGCACGCCATCGGCATGTCCGGCCTGCTGGTGAAGTCGACCGTGGTGATGCGCGAGAACCTGGAGGAAATGTCCCGGCAGAACCTTGATATCCCCGTGATGCTCGGCGGCGCCGCGCTGACGCGCAACTATGTCGAGGATGACTGCGTGCGCGCCTACGCCTCCGGCCGCGTCGCCTATGCCCGCGATGCCTTCGACGGCCTGCACCTGATGGACCGCATCACCGGCAACGCCTTCGACGACTACCTCGCCGCGGTGCAATCCAAGCGCGTCGGCAAGTCGCGCAACACCACGCGCACCCTGGGCCAGGCCGACCCCGCCGCCTTCCGCCCGGTTGACGTCGCCGCGGTGCAGCAGCGCCGCCGCCGCCTGACCGCCGACCAGAAGGTGATCGAGCCGCCCTTCTGGGGCCCGCGCATGATCGAGGCCGCCCCCAAGGCCGTCGTGCCGTTCGTCAACGAGCGCAGCCTGTACCAATTCCAGTGGGGCTTCCGCAAGCAAGGCCGCAGCCTGGACGATTTCCTCGGCTGGGCGAAACAGGAACTCCGCCCGGTGATGCGCCGCATGCTCGGCATCTGCGAGGAGCAGGATATCCTCAAGCCCCAGGCGATCTACGGCTACTGGAAGGCCGCCGGCCAGGGCAACGACCTGGTCATCTTCGACCAGGACGGCAGCACCGAGCTCTGCCGCTTCACCCTGCCGCGCCAGCCGAAGGAGGATGGCGCGTGCATCGCTGATTTCTTCCGCGACATCGACGATGCGCAGCGCGACGTCATCGGCCTGCAGGTCGTCACCGTCGGCCAGAAGGCATCCGACACCGCGCGCGACTGGTTCGAGGACAACCGCTACCAGGACTACCTCTATTTGCACGGCCTCTCCGTCGAGATGGCCGAGGCGATGGCCGAATATTCGCACAAACGCATCCGCGCCGAACTCGGCTTCGCCGCCGAGGATGACCGCGACATGGAGAAGATGCTGGCCCAGTCCTATCGCGGCAGCCGTTACTCCTTCGGATACCCCGCCTGCCCGAAGCTGGAAGACCAGGAACCGCTGATGCGCCTGCTCGGCGCCGACCGCATCGGCGTCTCCCTGTCCGACGAATGGCAGCTCCACCCGGAACAATCGACCAGCGCCATCGTCGTCCTCAACCCGCGCGCCAAGTACTTCTCGGTCTGATACCAGCCCGCGGGGCTGGCCGGTCAACGCGGGCCGGCATGAACGGATAGAAGTTTTTTGGTTCGGCGGCTTCAAGTTTGGGAGCGAACGTCGCCGGGGGGCGTGTTTCCTGCCGCGGCTGCGGCAGCGAGAAGGCTGGCAAATTGCTCGCCTGGAGTGGCGTAGTTGAGCGTTTTCCTGGGGCGGTCGTTGAGGCTGGCGGCCACCATGTCGAGGTC
>CAXNGD010000024.1:0-14953 GCA_964201575.1 Acetobacterales bacterium
TTGCCAAGGATTTCGAGAACAAGACACGAAACGCCTTGTCGTTCCTCAAGCTCGCGTCAATCCGGCTCATGACCAGGAGATTATCTAATCATTGAGGTAGTTCCCGGACGGACTCTAAGGCAGGCGTTCTTTTTTGAAAAAAAGAACCAAAAAACTGTTATCCATTGGGCTGGGCGCAAATGGATAAAGTCTTTTTGCTTCTTTTTCTTCAGAAAAAGAAGATTCTTCCTTGCTGAATCAAAAAGGGCGGACACCTCGCGGTGCCCGCCCTTTGCTTTGCTGGGATCAGATTGCATCCCAGGCGTAGACGTCGCGGGTGCGTTCCAGCGGGGTGAGGCTCGACTTCCACGCTGGCAGCAGCGTTTCGGCCAGGGCTTCGGCGGTCCAGCCGGTGGCGCGGTGCATGGTGCGGATCGGGCGGGGCTGGCTGTAGAGGTAGATCTCGTTGCCGCGGGCGCCCATGATCTGGCCGGTGACGTCCTTGGCCGCGTCGCAGCTCAGGAACGCCGCGAGCTGGGCGACCTGGTCCGGGCGGGTCTTGGCGGCGCGGACCTGCATCTGCTCCTCGGTCTGGCCGGGGACGGTTTCGATCATGCGGCTGAAGGCGTGCGGGCCGATGCAGTTGCTGCGCACGTGGTAGCGCGCGGCGTCACCGGCGATGCCGCGCGACATGCCGGCGATGCCGAGCTTGGCGGCGGCGTAGTTCACCTGTCCCACGCTGCCGATCAGGCCTGAGGTCGAGGTCATGTGGACGAAGGCGCCCGATTCCTGCTTGCGCATGAAGGGGATGGCGGCGCGCGAGACGTAGAAGGCGCCGTAGAGATGGACCTTGATCACCGCGTCCCACTCTTCCGGGGTCATGCGATGGAAGATGGTGTCGCGCAGGATGCCGGCGTTGTTGACCACGATGTCGATCTTGCCGAAGCGGTCGACGGCGGTCTGGACCATGCGTTGGGCGGCGTCCCAGTCGGCGACGCTGTCGTAGTTGGCGACGGCCTGGCCCTGGCCATGCAGCGCCTCGATCTCGGAGACCACCTGTTGAGCCGGGGTGTTGTCCAGGCCCGAACCGTCGACGGCGGCGCCGAGGTCGTTGACCACCACTTGCGCGCCGTTTTCCGCCATCACCAGCGCGATGGCGCGCCCGATGCCGCGGCCTGCGCCGGTCACCAGAGCCACTTTACCTTCTAGCATTTTCTTGGCCATGCCCGTCCCCTCCTTGGAACTGATTGCAATGGACGAGTTTGCCGCGCGCAGGCGGGGCTGTCACCCCGCCCGTCCGGCTTGCCAGCCCCGCGCAACCCGGCAACCATCGGGGTTTCGCGGAAGGAATGCCGATGGAACTGAATCTCAAGGGCCGCCGTGTCGTCGTTGCCGGCGGTAGCCGCGGTATCGGGCGCTCGATCGCGCTGGGCTTTGCTGAAGCCGGCGCCGCCGTGTCGATCTGTGCGCGTGGGGCCGAGGCGCTGGAGGCGACGCGGCGCGAGCTGGCAGCGTTTGGCGGGGTTGTGCACGCGCAAAGCTGCGATCTGGCGAATGAGGCGGCCATTGCGGGCTATATCCCGGCGGCGGCGGCGACGTTGGGCGGGATCGATGTGCTGGTCAACAACGCCTCCGGCTTCGGGCGCGGTGATGACGAGGAGAGCTGGGATCTCAGCCTATCGGTCGACTTGATGGCCGCGGTGCGGGCCTCGCGCGCGGCGATGCCGTGGCTGATGAAGGGCACCGAGCCGTCGATCATCCATATCTCGTCCGGCTCCGGGCTGAACCCCTCGGTGCGCACGCCGGCCTATGGCGCGGCCAAGGCGGCGGTCAACCACTACACCCGCACCCAGGCGGCGGCACTGGCCAAGCATGGCATCCGGGTCAACTGCGTGGCGCCGGGATCGATCGAGTTCCCAGGCGGGTCCTGGGAGAAACGCAAGACCGATGACCCCAAGCTCTACAACGGCATTCTGGCCTCGATGCCGGCGGGGCGGCTGGGGCGGCCGGAGGAAGTGGCCAGCGTGGTGATGTTCCTGGCCTCGTCACTGGCAATCTGGGTCACGGCGCAGATCGTCCAGGTGAATGGCGGGCAAGGGTTCGGAAGGTAGGAAGGCCAGGGCTCTGCCCTGGACCCGCCAGGGCCGGAGGCCCCGGACCCCCATTCGTTTGAGCGCCTTCGGCTCAGGGGGCCGGCTCGGTCCTTGATGCTGGCCTCGATGGCCCCCTGAGCCGAAGGCGCTTAAGGGTCGAGGTCCAGGGTCTCGGACCCTGGTGGGGTCTGGGGCAAAGCCCCAGCCTTACTGCTTCAGAATCCCCTCGACCACCGTTTGCACCTCGAACGCTTCCTGCACCGTGGCCAGGTGGTGGGTTTCGCCGCGTGTCATGCGGGCCACGCCTTCGAGTTGGCGGCGCAGGACCAGGGGGCGCATGCGTTCGTTCGGCATGGCGGCGGGGTCGGGCACCCAGGTGCCGTTGACCAGGGTTTCGGCGACCGACCAGTCGCGCAGGCGGATGGCGCCTTGGGTGCCCCAGAGGGTCCAGGTGTTGTGGTCGTCTTTCAGTGTGGTGCCGACGCCGCCGATGAGGCTGACCGGCACAGCACCGGCGGTGAGGCGGGCGGCGATGGCGCGTTCGCTGGCCGCTTCGGTGTGGAAGCTGGACTGGGCCTGTTCGAGGACCATGGGACCGCAGAGGCGGCGGGTGAGGAACAGGAAGTGGGAGACGACTTCGCGGGTGAAGCCGCCTTGGGCGGGGCGGTCAAGCCAGGAGGACGCGTCGCGCTGCCAGGAGCGGGGCCAGGCGGCGAAGCTGGTCTCGACTTCCAGGCGGAGGGGGGTGCCTATGGCGTTGGCGGCGAGCCAGTCGCGCAGGGTGGCGACGGCGAGCGAGGAGGCCATGGGGAAGTTCACCGCGGCGCGGCCGCTGCCGAGGGAGGCTGCGAAGGTGGCGCCGGCGGCGGTGTCAACGGCGAGTGGTTTTTCGCAGAAGACGGCTTTTCCGGCGGCCAGGGCGGCGCGGGCATGGTCCAGGTGGCTGGCGGGCGGCGATGCGACATAGACGCAGTCGGCGCCGGCGATCAGCCCTTCGGCCGAGGCGGCTTGTGGGGCGAGGGCGGCGAGGCGGGCCAGGGCGGTGGGGGATGGGTCCCAGATGCCGGTGACGCGGACGGTGTCGGCGGCTTGTTCGAGGGCCGCGCGCAGCATGCGTTCGCCCATGATGCCGGCGCCGATGATGCCCAGGGTGATCATGCTGTTCTCCTTGTCGTGGCCGCACTCTTGCGCGCGCGGCGCCGTGCCGCCATAGGCCACGCGGAACTGACCGATGGGAATACCCGAATGCGACCTTCCGGCCGCGCTGCTGACATGCTGCGTAACGTCACGATCACCCCGGGCTTCTCGCACCATGCAGAGGGCTCGGTGTTGATCAAGATGGGTGGCACCGAGGTGCTGTGTGCCGCGAGCGTGGAATCGCGGGTGCCGCCGTTCATGCGCAACCAGGGGCTGGGCTGGGTCACCGCGGAGTATGGCATGCTGCCGCGGGCGACACACACGCGCGGGGATCGCGAGGCGGCGCGCGGCAAGCAGTCCGGGCGGACGCAGGAGATCCAGCGGCTGATCGGGCGCAGCCTGCGCGCGGTGGTGGACCGGGCGGCGCTGGGCGAGATGACGATCACCTTGGATTGTGACGTGCTGAATGCCGATGGCGGCACGCGCTGTGCGTCGATCACCGGGGCGTGGGTGGCGCTGAACCTGGCGCTGCGGCATCTGGTGAAGATGAACGTGCTGAAGTCTGTGCCGTTGATCGGCCAGGTGGCGGCGGTGTCCTGCGGGCTGTACCAGGGCGCGGCGGTGCTGGACCTGGACTATGCCGAGGACAGCGATGCTGACGCGGACGCCAATTTCGTGCTGACCGATGGCGGCGGGATCGTCGAGATTCAGGGCACGGCGGAGAAGGCGCCGTTCAGCGATGCGCAGTTTTCGGAATTGATGCGGCTGGCCCGCGTCGGCACCGAGCGGCTGTTCGAAATGCAGCGCGCGGCGGTCGAGGCGGCCTGATGCCGCGGACCATCCCCATCGGTGCGAATCTGGTGTTGGCGAGCCACAACGCGGGCAAGCTGCGGGAGATCACCGCGTTGCTGGCGCCACTGGGGGTGCAGGTGGTGTCGGCCGGGGCGCTGGGGTTGGCGGAGCCGGAGGAGACCGAGGATACGTTCGAGGGCAATGCGAAGATCAAGGCACTGGCGGCGACGATGGCGAGCGGGCTGCCTGCGTTGTCCGATGATTCCGGGTTCTGCGTTGGTGCGCTGGGGGGCGCGCCGGGCGTGGTTTCCGCATTGTGGGCCGGGCCGGGCAAGGACTTCGCCCCGGCGATGGCGCGGGTGCGGCGCGAGATGGGCGACAGCGCCGATCGCCGCGCCTGGTTCATGTGCGTGCTGTGCCTGGCCTGGCCGGACGGGCACACGGAGTGCTTCGAGGGAAGGGTGGACGGACAGGTGGCATGGCCGCCGCGCGGGTCCAACGGGCATGGCTATGACCCGATGTTCGTGTCCGAGGGTGGGCAATTGACCTATGGCGAAATGGACCAGGCGGACAAGCACGCCACCAGCCATCGCGCGCGGGCCTTCGCACAGTTGGTCAGGGCGTGTTTCCCGCGTTGATCAGGGTCTTGGCGGTTGCCTGGCTGCTGGCGCTGCCGTGGCCAGAGCTGCGGGCGGCAGAACTGGTGGCGCATCCCTTCGTGGCCGGCGCCGCGACGCTGGATGGGCCGGGTGCGGCGCGCGGGGCGGTGGTGTGGTTGCACGGTTCCTATGACCCCGCCAGCGAGGCGCGGCCGGACGATCCCGCCTGGCTCGATGCGGTGCGCAGGCGCGGCTATGATGTGTGGCACTACAACCGCGCGGTGCGGCCTGATCCGCTGGCCGATGGTGCGGCAGGGCTGATCGAGGGGCTGACGGCGCTGCGTCGGGCCGGGTATCGGCGGGTGGTGGTGGCGGGATTTTCGCGCGGGGCGTTCATCGGTTTGGCGGCGCTGGCGCGGCCGGATCTGGCAGATGCGGTATTGGCGGTGTCACCTGCGGCGCATGGCCGGCGGTTGGAGCGGCGCGGCGAGGCGCTGGCGGCGTTTGCCGAGCGGATGGCTGCCGGTCAGGCGGTGCGGCTGGGGCTGGTGATGCTGCGCGACGATGCCTGGGACCCCGGTCCGGCCCAGCGGGCGGAGATGGCCCGCGGCTCAGCGCCCGGCCGGGCGGGGCTGCTGTTGCTGGTTGACCGGCCGGAAGGATTGTCAGATCACATGGGCAGTTTCACGCCCGAATTCGCCGCGCGCTTCGGTGCCTGCCTGGCCGCTTTCGCCGATGCCGCGGCCGATGGCACGGCGTGCGCGGGACGGTGATGGAGCCGCTGGCGCTCTACATCCACTGGCCGTTCTGCCTGGCCAAATGTCCATACTGCGACTTCAACTCCCATGTCCGGGACCGCATCGACCAGCGCCGTTTCGCCGCCGCGTTGCGCACCGAGTTGGCATGGGAGGCGGCGCGATTGGGCAAGCGTCCGCTGGCCTCGATCTTCTTCGGCGGCGGCACGCCCAGCCTGATGGAGGCACAGACGGTGGCAGACCTGATCGCCGATGCAAGGCGGCTGTTCGTGCCGCTGCAGGACCTCGAAGTCACCCTGGAGGCCAACCCGACCAGCGTGGAGGCGGCACGGCTGGCGGCGTTCAGGGATGCCGGGGTCAACCGCGTGTCGATGGGCATTCAGAGCCTGCGTGATGATGCCCTGCGTGGGTTGGGGCGCCAGCATTCGGCGGGCCAGGCGATCGCGGCGCTGGAGCTGGCACAGCGCCTGTTCGGGCGGGTATCGTTCGATCTGATCTATGCTCGGCCCGGCCAGACCATGACGGATTGGCGGGCGGAGCTGCGCGCGGCGCTGGCATTGGCGCATGATCATCTGTCGCTTTATCAGCTTACCATCGAACCCGGCACCGCCTATGAGGCGCTGTACCGGCGCGGCGAACTGGTGCTGCCGGACGACGATCTCGCCGCCGCGCTCTATGACGCGACGGCGGAGGAGGCGGCGCGGTTCGGGCTGCGGCCCTATGAGGTTTCCAACTATGCCCGGCCCGGCAGCGAGAGCCGGCACAACCTGGCCTATTGGCGCTATGGTGACTACGCCGGCATCGGACCGGGCGCGCATGGCCGGATCAGCCTGGGCGGCGCGCTGCTGGCCACACGCCGGCATCGCGCGCCGGAGCCCTGGGCCGAGCTTGTGGAGGCGCAGGGCCATGGCACCACACAGGAGGAACCGGTCCTCGCCGGGGATCGTGCCCGCGAGATGCTGCTGATGGGGCTGCGCCTGAGCGAAGGCATCGATGCGGCCCGCTTCGGCGCGCGCACCGGCATCGCGCTATCGGATGCTGTGGATGCCGGGGTATTGGAACAGGCGATCGCCGAGGCCTATGTGGTCTGGGACGAAGGCCGGCTGCGGGCCTTGCCCGAGGGGCACAAGCGGCTGGACTCGCTGTTGGCCGCGTTGGTCCGTTGATACGAACCGCGGCAAGGGCGGGGCTGCCGCGGTTGCATCAGGCCGCCCGCGCGCGGGGGATCAGGCCGATCAACTGCTTGGCCAGTGTCAGGGTTTCGGCGTTCTGACGGAAGGCGATCGACACGGTCTCGCCGTCCCGCCTGCCCACGCGGCCTTGCAGCGACACGGTGGTGTCGGGCACCAGGACGGCAACCTCGGTTCCCGACTTCAGTGTGGTGCCGGCGATCCGCAGCGCGACGCCGCCGAGCGAGATGTCGACCACGGTGGCGTTCGACATCACGCCGCCAGCCTCCAGGCGGACCGCAAAGCCATGCCCTGGCAGGCGCTCGTAGACCTGCCGGTCACCCTGGGTGCCGCGCATCGCCATCAGGAACTGGTCGACCTCGCCCCCCAGCGTCGCTGCGACGGTGCTGAGGGTTGTGGCGGAGACTTCCAGGCCGCCGCTCATGACACTGCCGCTTTCCGCGTCCCGGGCAATCTGGGCCATGGCACTGCCGATCTCGTTCGACTTGCTGGCGACGTCGCTGACACGTGCGGCGATATCGCTGGTGGCGTTGCTCTGCTCGTCGATGGCGGTCGCGATCTGATTGGCCACATCTTCAACCCGGCGGATCGAGCCCATCACCTCGGAAGCGGCCTGGGCGGCGGCGCGGATCACGCCGCGAATGCTGTCGACCTGGGCGGCGATCTCGGCGGTGGCGCTGCCGGTCTGGGTCGCCAGAAGCTTCACTTCGCCGGCAACCACGGCGAAACCGCGGCCCGCTTCGCCGGCGCGCGCAGCCTCGATGGTGGCGTTGAGGGCCAGCAGGTTGGTGCGCCCGGCGATGCTGGTGATCAGGTCGACGACGGTGCCGACACGGTCGGCGGCGCTGAGCAGGGATTGCATGTGGGTGCCGGCGATATCGGCGTTCTTGACGGCGACCTGGGTGGCGTCCGCGGCGTCCGCGACTCGGCTGCCGATCTCGCGGGCGCTGGCGGAGAGCTGTTCGGTGGCGGCGGTGACGGCGGTGAGGTTGGCCATCGAGACCGCAACCTCGCGCGCGCCAAGGTCCGATTGGTAATGGTTGTCCCTGGCGACGCGGGCCATTTCGCTCGCGGTGTCCTGCATGGCGATGGCGGAACTGGCGAGGGTCGCCAGCACGCCGGAGATTGATCCGCCGAAATCCTGGGTGTGCCGATCCATCGCCTGTTGCCGCTGATCGGCGGCCTCGCGCGTGGCGGCGAGGTGGAGGTCCGCGGCGCGGGCAGCGGACAGCGCCTCCCGCAGCTGATGCGCGGCGGCGACAATGGCGCCGATTTCGCCACGCGCCCGGCTCGGCAGGCCGGTGGTGTCCAGATCGCCCTGGGCCATCGCGGTGATTCCGGCGACCACGCGGTTGACCGGACGGGCGATCGTCGCGCGCACCATCCAAACCGCAAGCGCCAGTACGAGCAGGACGGCGGCGAGCGTGAAGGCGAGCAATTGCTGTGCCAGGACGCGCCCGGACGCGGCGAGCGCGTCGCGGTTGGCCTCGACCGTTGCGGCCACCTGCAATGCGAGGCTGTCCAGGCTGTTGCTGAAGGCGGTGCGGGTGGCGCGATTCTCGGCATTGTTGCCCAGCTTGTCCGCCGCCTCCCGCCCCTGTTCCACGCCCACGCGCGCGAGTTCGGTGCGCAGGCTGATGAAGGCCCGCAACGGTGCCTCGGTGTTGGTGAGCGCCTCGCGGTGCTGTTCCGGGACGGCGTCGCGCAGCTTGTCGAAGGTGGTGCGGATATCGGCCAGTGCCGCCATCAGGTTGCGCGCGAAACCCTCGGCCTGGGGCCGGTTGGCGGCGAGGTACAGGCCGCGGCTTTCCATCACCACCTGGTAGATGCCGGCGCGCGTCCGTTCGATCAGCGGGCTGCTCTCGGCGATCCGGTTAAGCTCGGTCAATGCGGCGTCGTGGCGCTGGGCGGCAACGAAGGTTGTCACCGCGCCGGTGACGGCCACGCCAGCCAGCAGGAGTAGCAGCGCGATGACGCGCCCGCCGATCGTGTCGAAAAGCCGGTTCATCCCGATACGCCCTTTCCGTTTCCAATCATGCGAGGGCGCAGGATAGCCGCGGAGAGATCACGGAGGATTAAACCGGCTGCTGCTGCCGGGGGTCGTTAGGGATCCTGGCCGTCATCGCCAAGCGCCAGGGCGCGGGCATAGACCTGCTTGCGCGGCAGCCCGGTGGCCGCGGTGACCTGGGCGACCGCTTCCTTCAGTCGGGCGGTTGCCAGGGCGGCGCGCAGCAGGGCGTCCATATCCACCTCCCCTGCCGTTTCCGCCGGCGCGGGGCCTAACAGGACGCAGATCTCGCCGCGCGCGGCGTGGCTGGCATAGTGGCCGGCCAGGCTGGCGAGCCCGTCACGCCGCACCTCCTCGAAGCGCTTGGTCAATTCGCGCGCAACCGCGGCCGGGCGGTCGCCGAAGGCCTGGGCCAGGTCGGCCAGGGTCTCGGCCAGCCGGTGCGGCGCCTCGTACCAGATCAGCGTGGCCGACAGACCGGCACGCTCGGCGGCGCGCAACCCGGCGAAGGCGGCCAGCCGGGCGGCCGAGCGCGGCGGCGGGAAGCCGAGGAACAGGAAGGGGTGCGGCGGCAGGCCGGACAGTGTCAGCGCCATCAGCGCCGCGTTGGCGCCGGGCGCGCCGCTGACCGGCAACCCCTCGGCGATCGCTGCGCGCACCAGGCGGTATCCGGGATCGCTGACCAGCGGCGTGCCGGCATCCGACACCAGCGCCACGCAGCGTCCCTGGCGCAACAGGCCAAGCACCCGGGCGATGCGCGCATCCTCGTTGTGCTCATGCAGCGGCGCGGTGCGCGCGCTGATGCCATGGGCCGTCAGCAGTCTGGCGGTGGTGCGGGTATCCTCGCACAGCACGAGGTCGGCGGCGCGCAGGGCGGCGATGGCGCGCAATGTAATATCGGCAAGGTTGCCGATTGGCGTCGAAACCAGCACAAGACCCTGGAACGCTGCGGTGGCAGCGTCGCGCGGTTCCGTCTCCGGCACGTCGTCCGGTGGCGAGCCTCCATCGGTTTCGGGGGGCAGAGGCGCTGCGTCAGGTGGCTTGGGGGACATAAGACATGTTTCGTCGTGCATTCGCGGTGGCTGTCGGCACGCTAGCACTCGCCGCTTGTGGTGTATCGCCCGCACCGGCGCCGCAAGGGAGCGTGGTGGCACGGCCAGCGCGCACACCCACGCCGTCGATAGTGGCGCCGCCGGGGCGGATGGTCACGCTGCTGGCGCCGCTGTCGGGGCCGAATGCCGAACGCGGGCGGGCACTGGCGAATGCGGCGCAGCTGGCGTTGTCGCCCGTGGGCTCGCCGCCGTTGGATGTGCGCGATACCGGAGGCACCGCGCAGGGGGCTGCCCAGGCTGCCCAGGCAGCGCTTGCGGCCGGCGCCGGTATGATCATCGGACCGCTCACCGCCGGCGAGACCGCGGCCGTGGCACCGCTGGCGCGCGCAGCGGGCGTGGCGGTGCTTGCCTTCACCTCGGATCCCGCCCAGGCACAGCCTGGGGTCTGGACCCTCGGCAGCACGCCGGCGCAACAGGTTCGCCGCCTGGTGGCCGCGGCTGCCGCCCAGGGCAAGACCCGCTTTGCCGCGGTCCTGCCGGACAGCGAGTTTGGCCGCGCCATGGCCACGGCGCTGACCGAGGCCGCGGCCGCGGCATCGTTGGCGCCACCCGGGATCCACTTCCATACCGGCAGCACGCAATCGATCAATGTCACGATGCGCGATGTGGCCGCCTATGACAGCCGCCGCGGGCCTGTGGATGCACAAATCCGCGCCGCCCGCGCTGCCCGCACCGCTGAGGGGCGGCGCCGGGCCGAGGAGATTGGCCGCAGCCAGATTCCGCCGCCGCCGATCGACGCGCTGTTGCTGGCCGACACCGGCGAACGGTTGGGCACCATTGCCAGCCTGTTGCCGTATTACGATTTGGACCCGCCGGCGGTGCGCGTGCTGGGCCCGGCGCTTTGGGCGGCCCCGTCCGCGCGCAGCGATGCCGACCTGCGTGGTGCGTGGTTCGCAGCCCCCGATCCAAGTGCGCGCGCGGGGTTCGACGCACAGTACCAGGCCCAGTTTGGTGCACCCGCACCCGGGCTCGCGGATTTCGCCTATGACGCGGCCGCGATTGCGCGCGTGCTGGCCGGCGAGGGCGGTTACTCCGGGGCGGCGCTGACCCGGCCGGAGGGGTTCGGCGGCGTGAACGGCGTGCTGGCGTTGCAGCCCGATGGCAAGGTGCGGCGCGGTCTGGCGCTGTTCGAAGTACGGCGCGGCGGACCCGATGTGATCGAGCCAGCGCCGGACGCGGTCGGCGCGCCGGGGATCTGAGCCGGCGCAGGGGGCGCCGAGATGCCGTTTTCACCCTGGCTGGCCGGGGGCATCGCGATGGCGGCGGTGCCGGTGGCGGGGCTGGCAGTCCTTCTGTCGCTCGGCGCGCTGGACCTCGTGCCGGCTTTGGTGGCTGGCGCGGTGATGGTGGTGGCGGCGCTCGTGGCGTCTGCGCTGGTGCAGCGCGACCTCGCCCGGCTGGCCGCAGCGCTGGATCGTGTCGAAGCGGGCGGGACTGAGGTTGGGCCGGGGCCGTTCCTGCCGCTGCTGGCACGCCTGGCGCTGCGCATCGCCGGCATTGCCCGTGCCCGTGCGCGCCGGGCCGAGGAGGTGGCCGCCGCACTTCGGGTCAGCGAGGCGATCATCGAACGCCTGCCGGACCCGCTGATCGCGCTGGACAGCGACCGCGCCGCGCGCCGGACCAATGCGGCGGCGCGCGCGGCTTTTGGTGCCGACATCCCCGCGGTGCTGCGCCATCCCGTGCTGCGCGCGGCCATCGACCGGGCGTGGCAGGACGGTGCGGCACAGACCGCGGCCCTGCTCCTGCCGGTCCCGGTATCGCGCGAGGTGCAGGCCACCGTGATCCCGTTTGCCAGCGTGCTGCCGGACGGCACGCGCGCGCTGCTGGTGCTGTCGGACCGCACCCAGGAGCGGGCGCTGGACCGGATGCGCGCCGATTTCGTCGCCAATGCCAGCCACGAATTGCGCACCCCGCTCGCCAGCCTGATGGGCTTCGTGGAGACGCTGCGCGGCCCGGCGGCCGATGATCCGCCGGCACAGGCGCGGTTCCTGGAGATTATGGCCGCGCAGGCGGCGCGGATGAACCGGCTGATCGACGATCTGCTGAACCTGTCGCGCATCGAGCTGTCCGAGCATACGCCACCAGGTGAAAGCGCGGATCTCGCCGCGGTGGTGTCGCGCGCGCTGGCGGGGTTTGAAATGCGGCTGTCGGAGCGCCGGCAGAAGCTTGCGGTGGAGATCGCCCCGGACCTGCCGCGCGTCGTCGCCGACGGCGATCAGATCGCCCAAGTGTTGAGCAACCTGGTGGAGAACGCGATGAAATACGGCCGCGAGGGCGGCGCCGTCGCGGTGTCGTTGCAGCCGGCGGCGGGGGGCGTGGTGCTGTTGGTGCGCGATGATGGGCCGGGGATTGCGCGGACGCACATCCCGCGGCTGACCGAACGGTTCTATCGTGTCGACAAGGGCCGCAGCCGCAACGCCGGCGGCACCGGGCTGGGGCTGGCAATTGTCAAGCACATCGTCAATCGGCATCGCGGCCGGCTGGTGATCGAAAGCGAGGAGGGAAACGGCGCCACCTTCTCGGTCTGGCTGCCGCTCGCGCCCGAGACATGAGCAGGGAACACCGATGACCGAGCCCGCCGCCATCCTGCGCACCGCGTATCGCCCGCCGGCCTTCCTGGTCGACACCGTTGATCTGCGTTTCGAGCTGGACCCCCAGGCAACCACCGTGCGCTCCCGCCTGGCGCTGCGGCGCAATCCGGCCGGCGAAGGCAAGCTGTGCCTGGACGGCGAGGCGCTGACTCTGCTGGCGGTGCGGCTGGACGGCGAGCTTCTGGGCGAGAATCGCTGGCGGCTGACCGAGGGCGGGCTGGAGATCGACGACGTGCCGGACACGGCCGTGCTGGAGATCGACACCCGCATCGACCCCGCCGCCAACAGCGAACTCTCCGGCCTCTACACCTCGGGCGGCGCCTTCTTCACCCAGTGCGAGGCTGAGGGCTTCCGCCGCATCACCTACTTCCCCGACCGGCCCGATGTCATGGCGCGCTACACCACCACCATCGTTGCCGACCGCGCGTCTGTCCCGGTGCTGCTCGGCAACGGCAACCCGACCGCCACTGGCGCGGACGGGAACAAGCACTGGGCCACCTGGACCGACCCGCACCCCAAGCCGGCCTATCTCTTCGCCCTGGTGGCCGGCGACCTCGTGGCGGTGCGCGACCGCTTCACCACGCGCTCGGGCCGTCCTGTCGACCTCGCCATCTGGGTCCGGCGCGGCCACGAGGATGCCTGCGGCCACGCCATGGACTCGCTGAAGCGCTCGATGACCTGGGACGAAGAAGTCTACGGCCTGGAATACGACCTCGACGTCTTCAACATCGCCGCGGTCAGCGACTTCAACATGGGCGCGATGGAGAACAAGGGCCTCAACGTCTTCAACACCAAATACGTCCTCGCCCGGCCCGAGACCGCGACCGACACCGACTACCAGGGCATCGAGGCGGTGATCGCCCACGAATACTTCCACAACTGGACCGGCAACCGGGTGACCTGCCGCGACTGGTTCCAGCTCTCCCTCAAGGAAGGCCTGACCGTCTTCCGCGACCAGCAATTCTCCGCCGACATGGGCAGCCCCGCCGTGAAGCGCCTCGGCGATGTCCGCGGCCTGCGCGCCGCCCAGTTCCGCGAGGATGCCGGCCCGCTGGCCCACCCCGTCCGGCCCGACAGCTACATCGCCATCGATAATTTCTACACCGCGACGATCTACAACAAGGGTGCGGAGGTCGTCCGCATGATCCACCGCATGATCGGCGTGGCCGGCTTCCGCGCCGGCATGGACCTCTACATCGCCCGGCACGACAACCAGGCCGTCACCATCGAGGATTTCGTCGCCGCGATGCAGGACGCCTCGGGCACCGACCTCTCCGCCTTCCTCGGCTGGTACGCCCTGGCCGGCACGCCCGAACTGTCCTTCGTCGAGGCCTATGACCAGGCCGCCCGGCGCTACACCCTGACCCTGCGCCAGCACACCGCGCCCACCCCGGGCCAGCCGACCAAGCGCGCCTTGCCGATCCCGGTCGCCACCGGCCTGATCGGGCCTGACGGCAGGCAGCTCGCCGAGCGCATGCTGCTGCTGACCGAGGCCGAACAGGATTTCGTCTTCGAGGACATCGCAGCACCCCCGGTCCCCTCGTTGCTGCGCGGCTTTTCGGCACCGGTGAAACTCTCGGGCCTGGACCCCGCCCGGCTGCGCTTCCTCGCCGCCCATGACACGGACTCCTTCGTCCGCTGGGATTCGCTGCAATCCTATGCCACCGACCTGATGCTGGCGCGTATCGCCAGCGGCGAGAGCGGCGTTGATGCCGGGCTGCTGGATGCCTTCCGCGCCACGCTCGACAGCGCCGACGCCGACCCGGCCTTCGCCGCCGCCTGCCTGGCGCTGCCGGCCGAGGCGACGGTGGCCGACCGGATGGCGGTGGTCGACGTCGATGCCATCCACGCCACCCGCCAGGCCCTGCGCCGCGCCGTCGGCCAGGCCCTGGCGCAGCACCTGCGCGCCACTTATGACCGGCTCGCCGACCGCGGCCCGTATCGCATCGACGGCGCCGCCATCGGCCGGCGCGCGCTGCGCAACGCCTGCCTCGCCTATCTCGCCGCCGGAGGCCCCGAGGGCGAAGCCCTGGCCAAAGCCCAGTTCGACAGCGCCGGCAACATGACGGACTCACTGGTGGCGCTGGACATCCTGGCCGCCAGCGACAGCCCCCGACGCGACGCGGCACTGGCCGTATTCCACGCGCGCTGGCGCCAGGAAGACCTCGTGCTGGACAAATGGTTCATGCTGCAGGCCCTGTCGCCACGTCCGGACACCCTGGCCCAGGTCCAGGCGCTGCTCGCCCACCCGGATTTCGACATCCGCAACCCCAACCGCGCCCGCTCCCTGCTGGCCGCCTTCCCCGGCAACCAGGTGCGGTTCCATGACGCGGCCGGCGGTGGATACCGCTTCCTCGCCGACGCCATCATCCGCCTGGACCCCGCCAACAGCCAGACCGCGGCTCGCCTGGTCTCCCCGCTGGGCCAGTGGCGCCGCCAGGATGCCGGCCGGCAGACGCATATGCGCGCGGCGCTGCGGGCCATCCTGTCCCTGCCTGGATTGAGCCGTGGCACGTTCGAACAAGCCTCCAGCGCCCTGGGAGATAACGGCGCCAATGGATGAAAGTTTTTGCTTCTTTTTGGCTCTGTTCTCACTCTCTATGCATGGGCTATTCCGGCCTGATTATGCCCGAGAGCTGCGCTGAGACAGGCTCGGCTGTTGGGGTTTGGGTTGAGTGTGGCGAGGTGGAACCAGTT
>CAXNGD010000025.1:0-14726 GCA_964201575.1 Acetobacterales bacterium
ACAGTGCGCTGTGAGCTGGATGAGAACATCTATCCAAAGGCAATCCGCGTCAGCGACCAGGAGATGGCGACCCTCAACATCGCCACCAACACGTGGCACCCTGAGTGGAACTACACCATCAGCCCAAGGTCATCAGACCGAAGCGAAAAGTGTTGAGCGTGGCCTTAGTGTCGCGGATACCGGGCGAGGCGTCGCGGGCGCTGTCCATGATCAGGTAGATGATGCGGAATGCGTCGCATTCGTGCAGCGCGAGGGTGCCGTCGTGGAAGGCGATGCCGGGGCGCAGGGTGAATTCCCACAGGTCGTCAGCGAGGATCTTCCAGGATGCGGCCAAGCCGGGTCTGACTTCGCCGCGCGGGCCGAGGCGGGTCAGCGAGTCGAAGATGTGGCGCGAGGCCGAGCGGTTGGGGACGTAGACGTGGTAGTGCGGATCGACCGAACTGAGGTCCGTGCGCACCGCGATGCGAACCTCGGCGGCGCTGGCCGTGTGTACGAATGCCGTGATCAAACAGGCTGCCAGCAGCCATGTCTTGCGCATTGTCGTCTCCTACGATCCTGCGGCGAGGCTAGATCATTGCGGTCATGGGCTCCAGACCTCGCCGGGGCGCATGGCCGGGAACCGGGCGGCGGGGATGGCGGCCTCGGTGAGGGCCGCGGCGAGCAGTGCCGGCGGCTCGTCGATGGGTTCGTCGGTGAGTTGGAAGGTGCCCCAGTGATGGCCGAGAGCCTGGGCGGCGCCGAGATCCTGCATGGCCTGGACGGCTTCGGCAGGGTCCATGTGGTGGTTGCGCATGAACCAGCGCGGGGCATAGGCCCCGATCGGCAGGATGGCGAGCCGGGGCGGGCCGAACTCGGTGCGGATGGCGCGGATCGTCGAGCCATCGGCATAGCCGGTGTCGCCGATGTGATGGATGACGCCGGCGGGCGTGGTCAGGGTGAAGGCGCCCCACAGCGCCATGCGGCGGTCGCTTAGGCCGCGGGCCGACCAATGGGCGGCGGGGCGCAAATGGACTGTGACATCCGCCGACAGGCTGCGGGAGTCGCCCCAGTCCAGCGCCTCGCTGCCGCCGCCGATGGTGGGGTTGATTATGGTGTCGTTGCCGAGCGGGGTGATGACGCGCAGGGCATGTCGGGCGCGCAACCGGGCAAGGGTTGCGAGGTCGAGATGGTCGTAGTGGTTGTGGGTGATCAGCACGGCATCGATCGGCGGCAGGGCGGACCAAGCGATGCCCGGCGGGTTGACGCGGCGCGGTCCGGCCCAGGTGAGCGGGCTGGCGCGCTCGGACCAGACGGGGTCGACGAGCAAGTTCAGCCCGGCAACCTGGATCAGGAAGCTGGCATGGCCGACCAGCACCACTCGAAGCCCTGCGACGCGCGCCGGCGGGACATCGGCAAAGGGGCTGGGGGCGTGCTTTGGCCAGCGCGAGCGATTGCCGCCGAAGCGCCAGCGCAACAGGTCGCGCCGGGTCTTATCGCGGGTGTGTCCGGCGACGTGGAAGCGCAGGCCATCGAAATGCGCGCTGATAGGCCCCCGGTAGTAGGGGTTGGACGGGGCCATCAGCGTGCGTGACGTGGCGCGACGGGCGCGGCGCTATTCGGGAGACTCGGCATCCCCGTCGGGCTCCGGCTCGGTCATCATGGCATTTGCGACCACGCCTGAGGAGTCGCGGATCTTCTTCTCGATGTTGTCCAGCATGTCCTTGTGGTCGCGCAGGAACTGCTTGGCGTTCTCGCGGCCCTGGCCGATGCGGGTGCTGTCGTGGCTGAACCAGGCGCCGGATTTCTCCACCACACCGGCCTTTACGCCGAGATCGATGAGCTCGCCGACCTTGCTGATGCCTTCGCCGTACATGATGTCGAACTCGACCTGGCGGAACGGCGGGGCGAGCTTGTTCTTCACCACCTTGACCCGGGTCTGGTTGCCGACGACCTGGTCACGGTCCTTGATCTGGCCGATGCGGCGGATTTCCAGGCGGATCGAGGCATAGAACTTCAGCGCGTTTCCGCCGGTGGTGGTTTCCGGATTGCCGAACATGACGCCAATCTTCATCCGGATCTGGTTGAGAAAAATCAGCATCGTGTTGCTGCGGCTAACGCTGCCGGTGATCTTGCGCAGTGCTTGGCTCATCAGCCGGGCGTGCAGACCCATGTGGCTGTCGCCCATCTCGCCCTCGAGCTCGGCGCGCGGCACCAGGGCGGCGACGCTGTCGATGACCAGAACGTCGATGGCGCCAGAGCGGACCAGCGTGTCCGTTATCTCCAGCGCCTGCTCGCCGGCGTCGGGCTGAGAGATCAGCAGGTTGTCGACATCAACGCCGAGCTTGCGGGCGTAGATCGGGTCCAGCGCGTGCTCAGCATCAATGAAGGCGCAGGTGCCGCCACGCTTCTGGGCCTCGGCGATGGCGTGCAGGGCCAGCGTGGTCTTGCCCGAGCTTTCCGGCCCATAGATCTCGACGATACGGCCGCGCGGCAACCCGCCGATGCCCAGCGCCAGATCAAGTCCGAGTGAGCCCGAGGGGATGACGGCGATCTGCTCGTCCTGCGTGCGCGCACCCATGCGCATGATCGAGCCTTTGCCGAAGGCGCGCTCGATCTGCACCATCGCGGCGTCGAGCGCCTTGTTCTTGTCCATCATATGGCTCCAGGGAAGCGGCGTGGCGGAAGCGAGTGAGCGCAGTGACTACGACCCGCGGCCGAGTCCCGCGAAGTCGTGACATCGCCGAAAGGCAACGAAAATTCGGCATGCGACGGCATTGGGTTGTTTCGGCCGCAACCAGTCGTTAAGAATTTGATCATCCTATGTTCCAAACGTGAGCAGACAGGAACATATATGGAACTAGACGGCGCCGCAAGCCACCAGAAATCGTGGCTCAGTCGGTCCTGACAGCCTCCCTGTCCGGCGCCAGGGCACCCGCATCATCATCGTGCTGTCGCTGTTGCGCAGTGCGCTAGGTGCGCAGGGCACGCCGCCGAACACAGTTCTGATCGGCCTGGCGCTGTTCTTGACCTACTTCGTGATGCAGCCGGTCTTCGAACAATCCTGGACCAACGGGCTATTGCCGATGAGCCAGGGACGGGCGGACGAAATCGAAGGGATGCGGCTGGCGGCGGAACCGTTCCGTGGCTTCATGGCGGCCAATGTGCGGGCCGACGATCTTAGGCTTTTCCTGGACCTGGCCAAGCTGCCTGATCCCGCGACACCGGAGGCGACGCCGTGGCGCGCATTGGTGCCGGCCTTCATGGCGGGCGAATTGCGCCGGACGTTCGAGATGGGGTTCCTGTTGTATCTGCCGTTCCTGGTGATCGAGATGGTGGTGGCCAGCGTGCTGATGAGCCTGGGCATGATGATGCTGCCGCCGAACGTCGTCTCGCTGCCGTTCAAGCTGATCTTCTTCGTGCTGGTGGATGGCTGGCGGTTGGTGTCGGGCAGCCTGGTGCAGAGTTTTGCCGGCGGGTGAGCGGTGGCTGGCATCGGCAGACAGCAGGCAATCCTCACATGGAGACGGTGAGACTTGGATTTCAATGATTTGGCTATTTTGTTTCGAATACGTAATAATAATGAGACGCCTCCCCTCATCGGGAACCGGGGTGTTTTGCGCAAGCCTGCGGTGGGAGGGCCATGGGTGGGATCGATTGCCGGGCGCGGGCCGGTCTGGATCGGTGGCGTCGGCGCGGGTGCGCCGACAACGAGGCGCCACCGGCGGGTGATCGGGACCGCCATGTCTTCATCGATGCCCGGCGCGGTCTGGATGCGCGGACGCTGGATACGTTCGGCAGGGTGACGCGGATGGCAAGGGCGCGACACGGGCATATGTATGGCGCAATCGACCGCGGCCGGGGCGCGGGGGGTGGGTGTCGGAAGGGCGCCGGCCTGCCAGAGTTCGACCATGTGTTCGAGGCGGGCGAAGATGCGGATGAGGGCCGCGCATATCAGTGCGATAGCGGAATTAAGAACCCAATACCCCTCGACCGGCCCGGAAGGCACCGAAGTGCGGAGCGCCGCGAACTGCGCGCTCAGGGAGGGAGGGGTGTGTTTCATGGCGAAATAGATAACTGACTTTTTTTGAAAAATCAATAGGTTTTTATTAGTTTTTCCGTAATTTTTCTTTTCGACGCTGAGAAGAAAGCAAGGCTTTTCAACGCCAAGGCGCCAAGAGTCTTCTGGCTTTTTGGCGACCTTGCTTCTCGCCGTCTCCCCGTCTCCATGGGAACCCTTGCTTTCGGCGTCGCTGCTGATCGATCTGCAACTCGGCATATCGACGGATCGCAGATTGCGCCGATCCATCGCGGGCCGGCGCTGCTGCCCGGGGTGAGCGGGCTGCTGGACCGTGTGCGGCGATCGGCGACGCGGGTGGCTCATGAAGACAAGGCAAGGCCCGGGCTTTGCCGTCGCGACGTGAAGCCGCGCCACGGAGTGCGCACCAAAAGCCGACGGCCATTGGAAACCCATCACCTTTCAAATCATCAAGGTCCAGGGGCTTGGCCCCTGGCGGGTCTGGGCAGCGCCCAGCCTTCGCTGGCCTTATCGGTCAGTTGCTTCGGGGCAGGTATTACCTCGGCAGGTGCATGGCGATATAGGGCGGCAGCTGGAAGGCGGCGTGGTGGACTTCCGGGGTCCAATAGCGGCCGGTGATGCCGGCCGCGGTGGCGCGCGCACGCAGGGTTTCGACCGGGATGGCGTCCAGGCCCGGCTGCTTGGCGGCGAAGCCCAGGGTCATGAAGCCGCCGACATAGGTCGGCACGGCGGCGACATAGGCGCCGACATGGGGGAAAAATGTGTGCCGGCGCAGACTGGTGTCACGCAGTTCGTCGGCTTGCTGGAAGGGCACGCCGCACTGGTTCACGATCAGGCCGCCTTGGTCCAGGATGCGGGCGGCGTTGCGGTAGAATTCGTCGGTGAACAGCACTTCGCCAACGCCGATCGGGTCGGTGCTGTCGACGATGATGGCGTCGAAGCTGGCATCCCCGGCGGTCCGCACATAGTCGATGCCGTCGCCGACGATGACCTGGGCGCGCAGGTTGGTCCAGGCATCGCCGGCGATGCCCGGCATGTGCTCCTTGGCCAGGCGGATCACCTCACCGTCGATCTCGACCATGACGGCCTGGGTGACGTTGCGGTGCTGCAGCACGCGCTTGAGTACGCCGCCATCGCCGGCGCCGATGATCAGGACGCGGTTGGCAGCGCCATGGGCCAGCAGCGGCACGTGGGTCAGCATCTCCTGGTAGACGAACTCGTCAGCCTCGGTGATCTGCACCACGCCATCCAGCAGCATGACGCGACCATGGCTGTGGCTCTCGAACACCATGATGTCCTGGAACGCGCTCTGCACCCGCGCCAGCTCATGCTTGACCAGGAAGCGCTGGCCCCAGTCGGTGTACAGCGTCTCGTTGACCCAGGAATCGGTGGCCATTTGCGGTGCTCCAGTCAGCAGAACGGCCCGGGAGAGGCTCCCGGGCCGAACCGAGGTGTCGGCGGCAGGGATCAGGCGACGCGGCCGCGGCGTTGCTCGCCAAGGTCGATGCGCGACGGCTCGAACGCCGCCTGGATCACCGGAATGGCCCGGTGCGGGTCGCAGTCGCCACAGACGAAGATGTCCAATGCGGCGAAGTCGCGCTCGGGCCACGTATGGATCGAGATATGACTTTCCGCCAGCACGACCACGCCGGACACGCCGCCATTGGGCGAGAAGTGGTGGAAATGGCTGTGCAGGATCGTCGCCCCGGTGGCGATCGCCGCCGCACGCAGCCGTTCGTCGATATGCGCGGGGTCATCGAGTCGCGAGGCGCCCCAGATGTCCATCAGGAGATGCATGCCGGCGAACTTCATGCCGTCGCGTTCGACGAAGTAGTCGGTCTTCTCGATGGCGTGCCCGTTATCGGACGTAGCAACAGTCTGGTTTTCGCTCGGTACGTCCGAGACCATCCCCAGTGGCATGAGTGCGTTCATTCGCAAACCCCTGTCGACCAGTAGACGGCCTGTTGGGCAGCATGCCGCATGCATGCGCCCCCTGGGGCCAAGGCGGCGGAAAATGGGGAAAATGGGGGGGGGATGCAAGTGAAATTCGACACCCGCCGGTGCTGCGAATGCATGCCGGTCGCGCATTGCCGGCGGGCGCGCCGTGGGTTCAAGGTGCGGCAGTGGCACCCGCTGCGCGCAATGATGCTGGCGCCGAGCGGGCCAGCCGCATTTCCTGGGCCGCGCGCGGCAGGTCGGCCACCGCCTGGATCGGGGCTGCGGACAGCAGATTGGCGAGATCGCGCATTTCCTCCGCTCCCAAACGGGGTGCCAGGTTGGCGCGCAAGCTGGCCAGCGCACGCTCGTCCCCGCTCTGCGCGGCAGCGGCGGCCATGCGCAGCACCAGGCGCGACTGCGTGACATCGAGCACGCCAGTGGGTGGCAACGTCGCACGGGCCAGCGCAGACAATGCGGCGCTGGCCGCCGGCCAGTCCTTGGCCTGTTCCAGCAACGTGGCGCGCAACGCCAGAGCCGAGGGCGTGCCGAGTTCCGCCAAGGCGCCGGTTGCGGTGCGTATGTCGCCGGTTGCTGCGGCGGCGCGGGCGAACACCAGCGTGCGCTGCTCCAGCAGTTCCGGCGGCAGCGGCCCCTCCACCACGCTTGCACTCAAGGATTCGAGCGCGCCTTCCGGCGAGCCCTTGTCCAGGCGCCAGCCGGCCAGCGTGCTGCCCAGCGCGGCGCGGGCCACACCGGGCGGGGCCTGGTCGGCCAGTTTCTCCAGCACCGACTCGGCGCGCGCCGGAAGGTCGAGCGCCAACAGGCGGTCGGCGAGGCGAGCCGCCAGCGCATGCCCGGCGGGACCCACAGGGAGCAGGTCGGCGTTCTCCTCGGCCAGCGCCACCAGATCCAGTGGCGACAGCTTCTCCTGCGCGTCCGGCGCCAGGCTGCGTGCGAACACATCAGCCAGAGCGCGGCGCGCTGTCTCATCCTGTTCCGGGAAGAGGTGACGCATCTCGCGCAACAGGGCCAACGACGTCCGCCACGCCCCGGCCTGAGCACGCAATTCGGCCACGCGTAGCCGTGTGGCGATCTCGATCTCGTCACCCCGCCAAGCATAGACCAGTCGCTCCAGCGCGTCCGCGGCTTTGGCCGGTGTGAACTGTCCGGCCGCGAGCCGCAGCTCCACTGCCTGTCGTGCCGCCCGGGCACGGGCGCGCCGATCAGTGCTGTTGGCAACACGATCATACAATGCTTGCGCCTCGGCCGTATCGCCGGTTCGCTCGGCAACCATCGCGCGGGCCAGATCGAGCCCGGGCTGATCGGCAAGACGCTGGAGCACCAAACTGGCGGCCGCGGCCTCGCCGCCGTGGGCCATTGTCTCCAGCACCGCGGGCAACAGCCTTTCGCGCAACGGCGCTGGGTATGACAGCAGCAACGGCATGGACGCGCCGAACATGGCCGCCGCGCGCGGATCGCCGCGCTCCATCTGGAGGGCGCGAACGGCGCGCCAGAACGCGACTTCGTCGGTGCCGTCCAGAACTGCGTCATCAATGGCGGCGGTTTGTTCGGTGCGTCCGGACAGCAACGCCGCGATGGCCGACAGGGCGGCGATGTAGGGATCCTAGGCGGCGCGCGAATCCTCGGCAACGGTGGCCGCGGCCACGGCCTGCATCTCCAGCCCCATGCCCAGCGCCAGCTGCGCCTCGATCACCCGGCGCCGATGCGCCGTGCGTGCCTGGGGGGCCGCGGATGCCGCAGCCATGCGGGCGGATTGCAAGCGCCGGTGCAGCGCTTCGGTCGTCAATGCCGGAAGGTCGAAGCGGCGGCTGGCGGTGGCGGCTTCGGTCATTGCCTGGATCTGGGTGTCCGCTGCCGAGAGCGCGAGCGGCTGATTGGCGCCGGCGGCGAGGACGAAGCCGTCATTCTGCGGGCGCAGTGCCAGGGCATCGGTGAGTGGCAACACGGCCACACCCTGCCACGTGGGCAGTAGAGCGAACTCGGGACTCCGGCGGTCGACCGCCACTCCGTGCCCTTCCGTGCGCTGTGTGCCGACCAACATGGTGCTGCCGGAGATCGGATCGGGGACCGCGACCACTTTCCCCGGGGCTGCGACCGGCATGCGCAGCCGGCCCTCATGGGCTTCGGAGCGGATCGGGTTCAGCGTCGCTGGCTGGGCATCAGATGGTGCCACAGTCACGGTCCAGCCGGTGTCGACCCTTGCCAGGCGGATCTGCTGGCTGGCATCCAATGGCACGCGCAACACCGTCGCGCGTGGCAGCGTGGTGATGGTGGCGTCGCCGAACACCGGATCCGCGCGCAGGGCGGACAGGTCGATGGGCCGGCGCTCGTCAAACACGACCAGGGCAATGTCGCCGCGACGCAATGCGGCCGCACCAGTGGCGGACCCAAAGGGCAGGGTGGCGCCATGGGGCGGCAGGGAGGCGGAATCCGGCTGGGCGGGGCCGCCGATGTCCCCCGCGGCAACGATCGCCGACAGCCCGACGGGATCGGCACGCAACACCTCAACAGGCGCCAGCGGCGCAGCCGCGACAACCGGATCCTGTTCGGCAGCGGAAGCACCGCTCCTGCGCGCCTCGGCCTCCTCGCGTTCGCGGTGGCGCGCATCGGGCGCGCCGAACTGGCTGCGATCCAGAACGCTGGCGACTGCCGATGACCGCCGTGGTGTACGGATGGGAACCAGGACGAGTGTCTGCTCGGGCACGACGGCGGACTGCCGTGCGGGACGAGGCGCAGGGGGTGGCGACTGGGCCGCGGCCCTTGCGGGCGGCGTGGCCACGTCACCGGCTGCCGGCGCAGTCTGCGGGCGCGGCGGCAACGACGCGCGGCTTGGCTTCACGGATGGGTCGGGGTCTGAAATGTCGAGCACCACTCTTTCACCCATAGGCGATCGAGCCCTTCTGGCCCACCCTGGCTTCGTCCTGGAACCAGATCTCGAGCGGCTTGCCGGCGGCGTCTGACGGCAGTCGATCGCCTACAAAAGCAGTGAAGTTTTTTTAAAAGCCTCCTGCGCCTCAGCATCTCTCTTCGGATGCGAGGGCCGAGGTTGCAGACGGGTCAGGCGCAGTTGGCGCAGCAACTTGCCCACGCTGCGCTCATGCAGCGTCACCGAGAAGCGGCGGATGATTTGTTCGCGCAGATCGACGCAGCGCCAGCGCACAACCCCAGGCGCGGCGCGCCCTGCACGACCTCGACGACGCCGAACGGATCGCCGGCGGCAGCGCCGAGGCACCCTTTGGACATCTGTCGGTCACCGCCCCACTCACCTTCGGCCGGTTGCACGTGGCCCCAATCCTCGCCGAATTGCTGCGCGCCCAGCCAGGGATCAGAGCGACATTGGTCGGCGTCGATCGCGTGGTGGATCTGGTCGAGGAGGGGCACGACGCCGCGGTGCGGATTGGCGCACTGCCCGACTCCAGCCTGATCGCCCGCCAGATCGGCCAGGCACGGCGCATCGTGGTGGCCAGCCCAGCCTACCTCGCCAAGCATGGCCCGCCAGTGACCCTTTCGGACCTGCGAACCCACGCGCTGATCGCCTTCGGCACCCTGGCATCCCGAACCTGGCGCTTCCAGGCCGGCGACCGCCCGGTATCGGTCGATGTCGCACCCCGCCTTACGCTGAACGACGCCACCGCCGCCATCGCCCTGGCCGAGGCCGGCGAGGGGCTGACCACGGTACTCAGCTACCAGGCAGCACCCGGAATTGCCGCCGGCCGATTGATAGTCGTGCTGGACGGCTTCGCCCCACCACCCCAACCCGTGCACATCCTGTACCCGCCATCGCGACTGCCGACGGCCAAGCTGCGCGCCTTCATCGACCTCGCCGCACCATCTCTCGCCACCCGCCTGGCCGAGGTGGCGCGCCTCGTCGGACCCGGCCGGCGCGAACCGGCCAGATGATTGCCCCGGCTAACCCGCCAACTCCTTGGCCAAAATCGGCTTGAACGCCTCATTCGCCTTGGTCAGTTCGGTCTTCACGTCGCCACCGGTCAACGCGTTGGTCAGCGCGATGCCATAGACGTCGCGGAACTCGGTGACCGCCACAATCTCCGGCAGGCCGGGCCGGCCGATCTTCTGGCAAGCGATCGAGGTGTCGAAGTAGTCCTTCGGGAACGGGCTGGCCTTCTGCATCGCCTCGTCCTGCCACACGCTGGCGCGCGGCGGCGTGCCGGCACCAACCCGGATCTGCTCCTTGCCGATCTCCTTGCTCGCCGCCCACTGCATGTAGAGCCACGCCGGCAGCTTGTTCTTCGACGCCGCCGGGATCGAGAAGCCCGAGCAGAACGTCGCCGAGTGCTGTGCCTTCGGGCCGGCCGGCACCGGCGCGAAGCCGACATCCTTGGCAATCCGGCTCTTGGCCGGATCGATCAGCGGCGCGGAGAAGCCGATGCCGTCAATCCACATTGCCACCTTGCCCTGGCTGAAGCTGGTCTGGCTCTCACTCCAATTGAACCCCACAGCACCCGGCGGAGCCGTTTCGGTCAGCAGCTTCTTGTAAAGCTCGCCGGCCCAAATCGCCTCCTGCGTATCCATCAGAAGCGTCTTGCCGTCCTTGCTGATGGTGTCCTGGTCCTGCCCCATCAGCAGCGAGGTATAGAGCGGTAGGTTGGCATTCTTCAGTCCGCGTCCGACAAACCCATAGATCCCCTTGGACTTGTCAGTCAGCGTGCGCGCCGCCACCAGCATCTCGTCCATGGTCTTGGGGAACGCCACGCCTTTTTCGGCAAACAGCGCCTTGTTCCAAAACATCAGCCACACGTCATGGTTGGTCGCCAGGGTATGGATGCTGCCATCCGCCGCCGTGCCCCACCGCAAGCCGGGTGCCGCGAAATCGGCGAAATCGAATTCGGGCGAGGTCACAGCCGGGTTGTTGATCCAAGTACGCAGGTCCTCCATCCAGCGACCGCGTTCGACCAGGCGCTTCTGCACATGCAGCGCCACGCTCACCACGTCGAAGGTCGGCCGCCCGGTCGACAGCTCCAACGCCACCTTCGGCCGTTGCTGCTGCTCGGGGATCTGCTCGGAGCCGACCTTGATCCCGGTCAGTGCCTCGAACTCCTTGTGCTTGCGCTCCAGCACGTCAGCGTTCGGGCCCTTTTGGAAATTGACCTCGATCTTGGCCCCCTTGGCCATCATCCAATCGAACTTGCTCTGCGCATTGGCGCGCTGAACGATCGAGAACATCGGCAGCGCCGTGGCGGCGCCGAGAATATGGCGGCGGCGGATCATGGTGTTGCTCCTCCTTGGAGACCGCGGCCGGGGTTGCTCCCCGGCCGCATCGGACAGACTCGCGTCAGTGGATCAGGAAGCCAGTTCCTTGGCCAGCACCGGCTTGAACACCTCGGTCGCCTTGCTCAGCTCGGTCTTGGCATCCGCCCCGGTGATGGTGTTGGTCAGCGCCACGCCGAACACGTCGCGGAACTCGGTCACGCCGACAATCACCGGCAGGCCCGAGCGCGCGATCTTCAGCGAAGCCTGCACCGTGTCGAACCATTCCTTGGGGAACACGCTGGCCTTCAGCACGTCGGCATTGCCATAGGTGCTGGCCCGCGGCGGCGTGCCCGACCCGGTGCGAAGGTATTCCAGGCACATCGCCTTGTTGGTCGCCCACTGCACATACAGCCAGGCGCCGCCCTTGTTCTTGGCCCCGCGCGCCACGCCGACGCCCTCGATGAAGGTCGCCGAATGCTGCGCCTTTGGCCCGCGCGGCACCACCGCGAAACCCACTGTGTCCGACACCCGCGACTTCGCCTTGTCCATCAGCGGGGCGGAGAAGCCAACGCCGTCGAGCCACATCGCCGCCCGGCCCTGGGCAAAGGTCGTCTGGCACTCGCTCCAGTTGAAGCCGACGATCCCCGCCGGCCCGGCCTCGCGCAGGATCTTGCTGTAGTACTGCGCCGCCTCGACCGCCGCCGGCGTGTCCATCAGCAGGGTCTTGCCATCGGCGGTGATCGTCTCCTGGTCATGGCCGAGCAGAAAGGTGGTGTACAGCGGCAGGTTGGCGTTCTTCAGCCCGCGGCCGACAAAGCCGGAAATTCCCTTCGCCTTGTCGGTCAGCTTTAGCGCCGCCGCCATCATCTCGTCCATCGTGGTAGGCACGGCCACGCCCTTCTCGGCGAAAAGCGCCTTGTTGTAGAACAGGATGAACAGATCCTGGTTGATCGGGATCGCCATCTGCGCGCCATCATCCGCGGTGTTGGCTTTCATCGCGGGGGCGGCGAAATCGGCGAGATCAAAATCCGGCGACGTCATCTTGGGATCGGCCAACAGCGGACGCAGGTCTTCCAGCCAGTTGCCCTTCTCCACCAGCTTCTTCTGAACGTGCATCGACACGTTCACCACATCGAAGCTCGGCCGCCCGGAGGCCAGCTCCAGCGCGATCTTCGGCCGCTGCTGCTGCTCCGGGATCTGCTCGAAGCCCACCTTGATGCCGGTGAGTTCCTCGAACTCCTTCTGCTTGGCTTGCAGCACGTCCGGGCGCGGCGACTTGCCGAAATTGACCTCGATCTTGGTGCCCTTGAACTGCTTCCAGTCGAACGCCGACTGCGCGCCCACCTTCTCAACGATGGCGGGGGCCGCAAGCAGCCCAGCGGTGGCGCCCAACAGATGGCGACGACGGATCATGGTGTTTCTCCCCTGAAGCACCCATGCCGGATGCACATCGCCCGCTTCTAAAGCAGAAACAGGCATCACAGGAAGAGCAAACCATCCAATCCGCTAAAGGGCGGACCGAGCGAGGTCCGTCAGTCGTCGCGGTACACGCGCTCCATGCGCTCGTGCCGCTCCTGTGCATCGATCGAAAGCGTGGCGATCGGCCTGGCCGCCAGGCGCCGCAAGCCGATCGGCTCGCCGCTCTCCTCGCAAAACCCGTAACTGCCGGTTTCGATCCGCGACAGCGCCTGGTCGATCTTGTTGATCAGCTTGCGCGCGCGGTCCCGGGTGCGCAGCTCAAGTGCCCGATCCGTCTCCACGCTGGCACGGTCGGTGATGTCCGCCTCGGTGATCCCGCCTTCGGACAGGCTGGCGAGGGTTCCATCAGCCTCACGTAAAAGATCAGCACGCCACCGTAAGAGCATCTGACGAAAGTATTCTACCTGAAGCGGGCTCATGAACTCTTCCGAGTCCGATGGCAGGTAGTCAGGGGGCAGAGTAACCATCATCGGGTAGCGATCCTGCGACGTTACGGCCGGCAAGGGCTATCTCAGGAAGCAACCCCGCAAGCCGAGAAAGCATCCAAAGGCCCCCCCGGGCCTTCCAATCGCGGCGGCTTATACCGGGGCGATGCTGCGAAGCCAAGGGGTTGTAGACATCTGATCATGACGATTCGGTGGAATTGCGCGAATTACCCTCCGTGAGCATGGAAATACGCGCTGCTTCTACGCGTGCGTGCAGTGCAATTGCCGCCACCACGGCCCGCAGCCCGGGGTCGGCGGCGGTCGGCACGCTCGCCGCCAACTGCTCCAGCCGGGCCGCATCGCCGCCCTCGCGCCCCAACATCGCCCGCTGGATTTCGGCCAGGGCCGCCAACAGCTCCTTGCCACGCTGGCGAGCCTCGCGATCAGCCACATCGCGATCGGGCAATTCCTGCAGCGCCAACATCCCCGCCAGCCCCACCTCCTCCGCAGCCGCGGCCGGGCCGGTGGCGGCGGTGCGCGTCGCCGGCAAACGAAAGCCGCTCGGCCCACGCGCCTGGCGCGCGCCGCCCAATTGAACGGGACCCACTCCCACGCTGCCGATCACCGCCACCGGTCCGCCTCCCGGCGCGCCGGCACCTCATCGTGGAGCCGCATGGCCAACCTCCTGTTGCCGTTGCATCCCGCCCGGCGGGACCTGCCGCCCGGCACGATCTGCCGGGCCCCTCAGCCAGCCAAAACGCGGATTCCCGCGATCCGCCATTGGCACGGCGCTTGCGTCGCCGCTGCATCATCTACCGTCTTAAACAGTGATGAACTGTTCCCAACGAGGATCGCCCGTGTGAACCGCCGCGCCGCCCGCCTCATCCTCACCCTGCTGGTGCTCCTGGCACTCGTGGCCCCCGCCATGGCCCCCGCTATGGCGCAGGTGCGCATCAAGGATATCGCCGATATGGAGGGCATCCGCGGCAACCAGCTGGTCGGATACGGCCTGGTCGTCGGCCTCAACGGCACCGGCGACAAGCTCGACTCCTCCGTGTTCACCCGCCAGTCGCTGATCGGTATGCTCGAACGCGTCGGCGTGAACACCCGCGACCAAGAAGCCAAGCTCAAGACCAAGAACGTCGCCGCCGTCATGGTAACCGCCGAGCTGCCACCCTTCGGCCGCACCGGCAGCCGTATCGATGTCTCTGTCTCCGCCCTGGGCGACGCCTCCAACCTCACCGGCGGCATGCTGCTGGTCACCCCGCTGCTGGCCGCCGATGGCGAGGTCTATGCCGTAGCGCAGGGCGCGCTCGCCACCGGTGCCATCGCCGCCGGCGGTGCCGCCGCCTCGGTCACCCGCGGTGTTCCCACCGCCGGCCGCATCCCCAACGGCGCCACCGTCGAGCGCGAAGTCGCCTTCCAACTCGCCGCCCGACAGGCCCCCCGCCTCGGCCTGCGCAACCCCGACCTTAGGCTACGCTCAATAATTTTCGCTTCGGTCTGATGACCTTGGGCTGATGGTGTAGTTCCACTCAGGGTGCCACGTGTTGGTGGCGATGTTGAGGGTCGCCATCTCCTGGTCGCTGACGCGGATTACGGCGGCACGGCGGCGGTATCTCGCGCGACGGGTGTTG
>CAXNGD010000026.1:0-14457 GCA_964201575.1 Acetobacterales bacterium
CTGGATGGCACCAGCAAGGCGGCCCCTTGTTGGTGCCCCACAACATCACCTTGTTGCCGCTGCCACCCTATGCGCCCGAACTCAACGCCATGGAAAACGTCTGGGACTACTTGCGCGCCAACAAACTCAGCAGTCTGGTCTGGGACAGCCACGACGCCATCGTCCAAGCATGCAAAGACGCATGGAACTTCCTCGCGGAAGACCCAATGCGGATCGCATCCATCGGACATAGGCAGTGGGCGTGTGTCAGAAGCTAGGGCGATTAGTATAAATCACCCGCGTGGTGTCAACCAGGCCGGTGCGATCCAGCGCGTCGGTCACCCGGCCGACCATGCGGTCAACCCAGCTGCACAGTCCGTAAGAGCAGGCGGTGGCGAGCAGCCGCCTGGCGTCGTCCAGCGCGTCGTCGATCGGGTTCATTGCGTGGCTGCGCTCCAGCCAGGGGTGGCGAGGATGGCCATCCTTGGGATGCAGCCGTGGCCGCGGCATGTGCTCGACCGGGTAGAGGTCGAGAAACTCCTGCGGCACCGTCAGCGGAAAATCTGGCGCGACGAAACCGAGATACAGCACCCAGGGTGGCGCCTCGGGTGAAGCTGCGGCATCGGCGAGCCAGCGTTCGGCCTCTCTGGCGATGCGGTCGTCGTAGACGTTGTATTTCGACATTCCCGGCCCGATCGGCTCCATCATGGTATGCGCGCGCTCGGTGAAATCCGCCTCGCCGCCGCGCAGCGCGCCCCAGACCATGCCGTGGCCGCCATAGATGTGCATCGCGTGGTACTGGCGATCGAAGCCGGTCGGGTCTTCGCCGTTGCGATAGTGCAGCTTGCCGATGGAATCGACGCGGTGGCCGGCCCGTTGCAGCGCATGCCCCCAGCCCGGCACGCTGCCGTCATAAGCCATCGCGTTGTCCCAGTTGCCCAGCGCATGCACATAGCGCCCGGTGGCGAACGACGCGCGTGAGGGCACGCAGATCGGCGAGTTGCACACCGCCGCGTCGAAGCGCGTGCCACGCACGGCCAGCCGGTCGAGGTTCGGCGTGACCACGAACGGATGCCCCGCCACACCCATGGCGCGGGGATGGTGCTCGTCGGACATGATAACGATCAGGTTGGCGGGCCGCATGGGCGAGGATCCTTGTTAGCGATGGTCAGACAAGATCGAAGGCAAGACGAAATCCGACGTGAGCGGTGGCGCTGTCGGAATCGGCCCAGGTGCGGGCGGCGATGCGGTAGCGGTAGCAATACGACCGATGACATAGAAACGATCCGCCCTTGAGCAGGCGGGCATTGCTGGCCCAGGCGGTCGCATCGCGCGCGCGGGGCGCGCGGGCGCGCGGGCGGATGCGGAACGGCTCGACGTTCCACTCCCAGACGTTGCCGGCCATGTTGTGCAGTCCGAACCCGTTCGGTTCGAAGGCGTCGGCGGGCGCGGTGCCGGCGTAGCCGTCGGCCAGCGTATTATCGGTGGGAAAGCGGCCCTGCCAGATGTTGCATGGCTGAAAGCCGGTGTCGTCGGGTTCGCGCGCGCCCCACGGAAACCGCGCGCCCGTCCGGCCGGCGGCGGCGGCGTATTCCCATTCCGCCTCGCTCGGCAGCCGCCCGCCGGCCCACGTGGCGAAGGCGGTGGCGTCGTGCCAGGAAACCTGCACCACCGGATGATCAGCGCGGGCGGCGACGTCGGACCCCGGCCCCTCCGGCGCCCGCCAGCAGGCACCCTCGACACGGCGCCACCACGTTGGCCCTTGCGACGATGACCCCTGCCAAGCTGGGCGCGCAATGGCGGAGCGGAACACCAGTGACCAGCCGTAGCGCTCGGCCTCGCTGCGATAGCCGGTCGCGGCAACGAAGGCGGCGAACGCGGCGTTGGTCACTGCCAGCGGATCGATGCTGAAGGGCTGGATATCGACCATGCGGGCGGGCGCCTCGCCGTCCTGCGGTAGCGGGCTGGAATCCGTTCCCACCCGGAACCGACCGCCCGGCAGGCGCACCAGGCGGTCCGGGCGCGGCTGCTTGGCGGTCGCCATGGCTGGGCGCGACGGCAGCACGGCGCGCTTGGCCGGTTCCGGGCAGCAGGCGGGCGGCGCCACGCGAGCCCCTAGCTATAGACCGGTCGGGTGCCCGGCACCGGCGAGAAGCCGAAACTGCCCTTCGCCAGGATCGCCTCGCGCCCGCCCAGTTCGGCGATCTTTACCGCCTGATCGGCGCGCGCCTGGGCGTCGGCCGCCTCGGGGTTCACCACAAGGCGCAGGGCGGCATCGCAGTCGGCCACGACGCCGCGATAGGCCGGGTCCTGGCCCAGGTCGCGCCGCTCCCCGGGATCGCCGGCGAGGTCGAACAGCTGCGCCGGCATCCCGACATAGTGGATATATTTGAAGCTGCTGTGGCGGATCATGAAGGCGCCGGTTGCCGACCCGGCGGCATGATACTCGCTCAGCACGGTGCGCGGCGGCGCGCTGCCCCGCACGATGTCGAGCAGGTTGGCACCGGGCAGGTCGCGATCCTCAGCGTGCGGCGCAAGGCCGACGCAATCGACGATGGTGGGAAACGCATCGACCAGCGAGACCGGCTCGCGGCAAACCACGCCGGCCGGCACGTCAGGTCCCGCCATGATCATCGGCACGCCGGCCGCCTCCTCGTACATGTTCGATTTGCCCCACAGCCCGCGGTTGCCCAGGTTGTCGCCGTGATCGCTGGTGTAGATGATCCTTGTATCGTCTTGCAGACCGGTCTCGCCCAGCACCTGCATCAGCAAGCCCACATTGTGATCGACGAAGCTGACCATGCCGAAATAGGCGGCGATCGCGCGGCGCAACTTGGCTGGGTCGTCGAAGCCCTGGTCGTAGATCTGGCAGGCGCGCATCGCCTCGATATACGGGTGGCGCGGCCGCTCGGCCGGATCGTACATGACGGGCCAGGGCACCTGATCCTCCGGATGGAGATTGTACCATTCGGGCCGCGAGATCAGCGGAAAATGCGGGCATACCAGCGAGACGAACAGCACCCAAGGGTGGTCGTCCGGCGCCGCCGCGCGGGCGCGTAGCCACGCCTGTGCGCTCTCGGTGATGCGGTCGTCATAGCCCTGATAGGCCGAATCGCCTTAGCCGGCCTGGGCGGCCATCTTCAGCGCGGCCAGGCGCGGCGGCGGCGGGTCGCGCAGCAAGCCGATCGGGTCGCCGACCCCGTCCACCACATGCAGCGGCATGTGCTCCTGGGTGAAGCCGTTATCGTCCGCGGCACTGCGGTAATGCAGCTTGCCGATCGACTCCACCCGGTGCCCGGCCGCCTTGAGCCGGTGTGCCCAGGACGGCACGCTGCCGTCATAGGCGATCGCGTTGTCCCAGAATCGAATGTCGTGCACGTATCGCCCGGTCTGGAAACTCGCCCGCGACGGCACGCAGATCGGCGAGTTGCAATACGCGTCGGTGAAGCGCACGCCGGCTTGCGCCAGACGGTCGAGATTGGGCGTGCGGATCATCGGATGCCCAGCCGCGCCCAGCACGCTCTTGTTGTGCTCGTCGGACATGATGAAGAGAAGGTTGCGCGGCTGGCTGGCTGTCATGGCACGCCTTGTCGGTTGGGAAAGGGATACACGCCTCAGTCCTCGCCACGCAGGGCGAAGCATTCCTCGGGCGGGATCGAAAGCTGGACCGCCATGCCCGGGCCGTACGTCTCGAAGCGGCCGCCCTGCACGCGCAGCACCGCGCCGCCGATATCCACCTGATGCTCGACGAGGTTGCCGAGGAACGCGCTGTCCAGCACCGTGCCGATCAGCGCGTTGGCGCGCCCCGCCGGGTCAGCGCCGAAGCGGATCGCCTCGGGGCGGATGACCAGTGTCACCGGCCCGGCCGCCAGCGTGACGCCGTCGCGCGCCTGGGCGGTGAGGCGGTGCGCGCCGACCTGCACCCGCAACATCGCGCCGCTCTGCCCGACCAGCGTGCCCGCCAGCTTGTTCACCACGCTCATGAAGTCGGCGACGAACAGGTTGGCCGGGCGCTCGTACACCTCTCGCGGCGTGCCGGATTGCTGCACCGTGCCGTGGTTGAACACCACGATACGATCCGACAGCGCCATGGCCTCGGACTGGTCGTGGGTGACGTAGATGAACGTGATGCCGGTGCGCCGCTGCAGGTTCTTCAGTTCGCCGCGCATCAGTTCGCGCAACTTGGCATCGAGGTTGGACAGCGGCTCGTCGAGCAGCAGGATCGCCGGCTCGACCACCAGCGAGCGGGCCAGCGCCACGCGCTGTTGCTGTCCGCCGGAGAGCTGGCCGGGGTGGCGGCGCTCCAGCCCGTCCAGCCCGACCACGGCGAGCACGCGGCGCACCCGCGCGTCGATCTGGCCGCGCGCCACGTTGGCGATGCCGGCTATCAAGGGCCAAGGATGGCAGCGGCCGTCGAGCGCACCGGGCCATGGCAGGTGCAGATCATTCGACGCTGCGACAAGCATCGCTTTGTCGTGCTGCCCAAGCGCTGGATCGTCGAGCGCACGATCGGTTGGATCAGCCACCACCGCAGGCTGGCGCACGACTTCGAGCGACTGGTCCGTTGCGCCGCAGCCTTCGTCCGTCTCGCCATGATCCGCATCATGATGCGCAGACAGGCAAGGTACTCAACCTGGATTCAAACTTCCGGGATGGGTTCTTATTGATTGACGGATTCCATGGCGTGACATATTTTTTCTCCATGGAGCGACGCTGGCGCCCCGGGCCGCCCTGCAAACCGCATCCAACAGTGGGTGATCGACATGCCTGTTCTGCCTTTCACGCTTGATGAGCATCATGGTCGGCAGGCACGGCTCCGCACAACCCTGAAGGAGCATCGCTTTGATGCGATGCTGGTGTTTGCTCAGGAAAGCCATTTCTGGCTGACGGGCTACGATACCGGGGGGTTTGTCTTCTTCCAGTGCGCCATCGTGACAGCCGACGATCGACCCATCGTGCTGCTGACGCGGCGGCCGGATCTGCTGCAGGCAAGGCAGACCAGCACGATCGAGGACATCCGCATCTGGTGGGACGCGGAGGACGCCAATCCGGCGCGCGACGTCAAGGCCATTCTCGACGAGCTCGGGCTGGCCGGGGGGCGCATTGCCGTGGAGCTCAACACCCACGGCCTTACCGGCTGGAATCTCTGGCGCCTGCAGAAGACGCTGGAGGGGTTCTGCACCCTGGACAACGACGACCACATGATCCGCCGGATGCGCCTCATCAAATCGCCAGCCGAGATCGCCTATATCCGCAAGGCGGCGGCGTTGCTGGACAGGTCGCTCGAGGTCGTCATCGCGACCGCCCGGCCTGGTGTCATGGATGCCTCGCTGACGGCCGCCTATCTGAAAGTCGTGCTGGAGGGCGGCGGCGACATGCCGTCCAACGCACCACTGTTCAATTCCGGACCGCGCGCGGTTTACGGCCGCGGCGTGTCGATGCCGCGTATTCTCGAACCGGTTGACCAGATCCTGGTCGAGTATCCAGTTGCTTATCGCCGTTACAATGCGAAGACCGAGTGGACGATCGTCCTTGGGCACGCGACCGACCGGCAACGGTACATGTACGACGCGGCGCGCGAGACGCTGCGGCGCATGACGGAGATCGCCCGGCCTGGCACGACGCTGGGCGAGATCTTTGATGTGCACGCCGACGGGTTGGATCGCGCCGGCTTCGGCTCGCACCGCTATGGCGCCACGGGATATTCGCTCGGTGCGAGCTTCGCGCCAACGAGCATGGACGTGCCGCCGATGATCTATTCCGGCAATCCACTGCAATGCCAGCCTGGAATGATCCTGTTCTACCATGTCATGATCGGCGACAGCGATAGCGGCTACGCCATGGGCGTCGGCCATACACTGCTGGTGACGGAGGGTGCCCCCGAAGTGCTGACCGGGTTGCCCGACGACCTCAGCGTTATCACCTGAAAGGAAGAGAACAGTGACGAACGCCCATCTCAACCGGCGGCACGTGCTTGCCGGACTTGCGAGTGCCGCGAGCCTTCCAGGGATCGTCCAGGCCCAGACCGGAACGCCGCGCAAGGGCGGAACGCTGAAGGTCAGCCATTCCACGCGCATCGCCCAGCTCAACGTCCTGCAGCTTTCGGGACCGTCCGAATATCTTGCCGTGGACATGATCTATTCCGGCCTCGTTCGTCTCAGCCCGACGATGGTGCCGACACCGGAACTCGCGACCGAGTGGACGCCGAACAACGACGCGACGAGCTTCGTCTTCAAGCTCCGGCCTGGTGTGACGTTCCATGACGGGACGGCGTTCTCCTCGGCTGATGTGGTCGCGACCTTCAAGGCAATTCTCGATGTCGCCACCAAGTCGCCGGCGCGCGCGGTGCTCGACATGATCGGCGATATCGTCGCGGTTGATGCGCTGACCGTTCGCTTTGACCTCAAGGTGCCCTATGCCGACCTGCCGGTTTCGGTGGCGCACGCCAATGCCCGCATCGTTTCTGCCGCGGCGCTGAAACAGCCGCTGACCCTGCTCGATACCACCGCGAACGGCACGGGCCCGTTCAAGATCGAGAGCTTCGACAGCTCGCGCTTTCTCAAGCTTGTAAGGCACCCGGGCTATTACCGGCCGGGTCAGCCATATGTCGACGTGGTGGAGATGTATCTCTTCCCCGATCTTGCTGCGGAGGCCGCCAACTATCTCTCCGGCGCCATGGATGTGATGCTCGAGGTCCAGCAGGCCGATTTCAAGCGCATCGCCTCGGCACCGAACAGCAATGCGTTGCGCATCCCGTCCGGGCGCTTTGTCAACGTGGTGATGCGCATGGACCAGAAGCCTTTCGACGATGTGCGCGTGCGAACCGCCATGGCCTACGCGATCGACCGGCCGACGCTGGTTGACCTGGTGCTGGAGGGGCTCGGACGGCCGGCCAAGGACAATGTCATATCCCCGGGCTACCGGTTTCTCGCCGATACGCCGGATGTTTCCTATGATCCCGCCCGCGCCAAGCGGTTGCTGGCCGAGGCGGGATATCCGCAGGGGCTGAAGATTCCCCTGGTCTGCTCCAACCGTCCGGCGATCCGCTCGCAGGTCGGGATCGCCATCAAGTCGATGGCACAGCCGGCCGGCTTCGACATCGACGTGCAGACGATCCCGCACGACACCTATCTGGCCAATGTCTGGCGGAAGGGCAATTTCTACGTCGGCTTCTGGGGCATGCAGGCGACCGAGGATGCTGCCTTCACGCTGCTCTTCACCACCACTGCCGCTTTCGCGGACACGGCGTGGAACAACAAGGAGTTCGATGCGCTGGTCGAGAAGGGGCGGTCTTCGCCGGATGAGGGCGAACGTCGCCGGATCTATGCCGAGGCGCAGGCGCTGATGGTGCGTGACCGGCCGTCGATCATTCCGTTCTTCCAGGATGTCCTGACCGCGAGCCGCAGCGTGGTGAAGGGCTGGTCCGCGCATCCGCTGTCGCGCACGTTCTATGTCGAGAATGTCTGGCTTGAACGTGCCTGACCAGGCATGAACGCGGCCTATCTCGGCCGTCGCCTTGCCTCGATGATGCTCGTGCTGGTGATCGTTTCTTTGACGGTTTTCGCGATCACACTCATCCTGCCCGGCAATGCGGCGGTCATGATCCTCGGCGAATATGCCACGCCCGACCAACTCCGCGTGCTGGAGCTGGAGCTGGGGTTGGACCGGCCGTGGCATGTCCAGTATCTCGGCTGGATGGGCAAGCTGCTTGCCGGGGATTGGGGCGCCTCGATGCGGCTGTCGGTACCCGTCGGCGGATTGATCACGGAGGCGCTCTGGCGTTCGGCCGCGCTCGCCGCTGCGGCGCTGGCCATGGTGATGGTGGTCGCCATTCCGCTCGGCATCGTCGCTGCGCTGAAACGCGGAACCTGGGTCGATCTTGCGATCAGCTTCTTCGCCTATCTCGGCACCGCCGTTCCGGAATTCGTCACGGCGACGCTGCTGCTCATTTTCTTCGCCGCCCCCGATCGCGGCTGGTTTCCGGCCGGCGGCTTCGTGCCGGCGGCGGAAAACCGGTTGCTGTTTCTGTATCACATGTGCCTGCCGGCAGCGACGCTGAGCCTCATCCTCACCGCCCATATTGCCCGGCAGGTACGCAGCGAGATGTCCGATGTGCTGGCCAGCGACTATGTCCGCGCCGCCAGGTTGAAGGGGCTGCCGGAACGGACCGTGGTGTTGCGCCATGCCCTGCGCAACGCGATGGCGCCGGCGGTTGCGGTGATCTCGCTCGATGTCGGCTATTTGCTGGGCGGGATCATCGTGGTCGAGGAGGTGTTTGCCTGGCCGGGGCTTGGGCGGCTGATCATTTATGCCCTGCAGAACCGCGACCTGCCGGTGATCCAGGCGGCGACGCTGGTCCTGGCGACCGTCTATGCGCTGTCGAATCTGGTCTCTGATCTGGTGATTGCAGCACTCGATCCGCGGGTGCGGTATGCTTGACATCTGGCGCCATCCAACGGGCCTGATCGGCTCGTGCCTGCTGGCGCTCGTCCTGGGCGCTGCCGTGTTCGGAGCGGTGCTCGCGCCCTATGACCCGCAGCTGTTCCAGCCTCTGGCACGCCTGCAGGGACCCTCCGCCGGCCATTGGTTGGGGACCGACCAGTTCGGGCGGGACATTCTTTCGCGGATCCTGCATGGCGCGCGGGCGACGATTGCTTTTGGCGTCGGGGCGACGCTGCTGGGCGTTGTGGCGGGGGCGGTCATCGGCGTCACCGCGGGCGTGGTCGGCACATGGGTCGACAGCCTGATCATGCGGACCATCGACGGGCTGCTGGCGGTGCCGGACCTGCTCTTCACGCTGCTGATCGTGACCGTGCTAGGCGGCGGGACGGGTCATGCGATGCTCGCCGTGGCCGTGGCGTTCACCCCGGGCATGGCGCGGATTTCCCGCAGCGCCGTCCTGTCCATTCGCACCCGCGAATTCGTGCAGGCGGCGACGGCGCGGGGCGAATCGCGGATCTACATCATGGCGGCTGAAGTGCTACCGAATTCCGTGGGGCCGCTGATTGTCGAGGCGACCATCCGGGTGTCATTCGCCGTGCTGCTGGGTGCCACGCTGGGCTTTCTCGGACTCGGGGCGCAACCGCCCAGCACCGAATGGGGGTTGATGATCGCCGAGGCGCGGCAATTCATGTTTCGCAACCCGTGGTGTGTTGCAGCGCCAGGCATTGCCATCGCGATGACGGCGATGGGGTTCAACCTGTTCGGCGATGCGCTGCGCGACGTGTTCGACCCGCGCGGCCGGCGGTGACCGCGCGACCCGACATGTCCGCGCCCACCATGCCCGATACGGCGCGGCCGGTGCTGGATGTGCAGGGATATTCGCTCACTTATGCAACGCGGACCGGTCCCTTCGAGGCGCTCAAGTCCATCGATCTTTCGGTCATGCGCGGCCGGACCATGGGCCTGGTGGGCGAATCGGGTTCGGGCAAGACGTCGCTGGCCTGGGCGATCCTGCGCTACCTTCCGGCCAATGCGCGCGAGGGTGACGGCAGGCTTCTGCTGTCCGGCGAGGACCTGCGCGCAAAGTCGCCAGGCGAGATCACGGACCTTCGCGGTCGCCGGATCGGCATGGTCTTCCAGGATCCCAGCACGTCGCTCAACCCGACATTGACCCTCGGGCGGCAACTGACCGAGGTGCTGGTGCGGCATCGCAAGCACAGCATGACGCAAGCCAAGGCCGAGGCCGAGGCGCTGCTGGCCCGCACCGGCATTTCCCGCCCGGCCGAAATGATGACGCGATTTCCGCACCAGGCCTCGGGCGGCGAGAAGCAGCGCGTGGTGATCGCCACCGCCTTTGCCTGCAATCCCGAATGCATCATCTTCGACGAGCCGACGACGGCGTTGGATGTCATCACCGCCCGCCAGATCCAGGATCTGTTCGTCCGGCTGCAGGAGGATACCGGCGTCGCCGCACTCTACATCTCCCACGATCTGGCGCTGGTATCGCGCATCGCCCACGACGTCGCCGTCATCCATCGCGGCGCGATCGTCGAGAAGGGGCCATCCCGGCAGATTTTTGCCACACCGCGCGAAGACTACACGCGCATGCTGCTCGCCGCCGTGCCCCGGCCCACTGTCCGGCTCGTCACCGGGGAGCCCAGCCCGCAGGCGCCGGCCATCCTGCGGTTGGAGGGTGCCACGATCCGCTATGGCGAGAAGAACCTGATCGACCGTCTGTTGCGGCGCGAACAGGCCGAGGTGGTGGGCGCGCGCGATGTGAGCTTCGCACTCCGCGAGGGCGAGATACTCGGGATCGTCGGCGAATCGGGTTCGGGAAAGTCGACCATCGCGCGCGCCATCGCCGGGCTCAACGACTTCTCGGGCACCATCGCCCTGCGCGAGCGCATCTTCCATGCCCGCCGCGAGATCGACCGCGCGTTTCGCCGCAACGTTCAGATCATCTTCCAGAACCCGGACGGCTCGCTCAATCCGCGCCAGCGCATCAGGGATATTCTGGCGCGTCCGCTCAAGCTGTACGACTTGGTGCCAAAGACCGGCCTGGATGCGCGCATCGCCGAACTGCTTGAACAGGTGCGCCTGCCGCGGGATTTTGCGCAGCGATACCCGCACCAGCTGTCCGGCGGCGAGAAGCAGCGCGTGGCGATTGCACGTGCCTTTGCCGCCGAGCCACAGGTCGTGCTGTGCGACGAGATCACGTCATCGCTGGATGTCTCGGTGCAGGCATCGGTCGCGCGCCTGCTGGTGGACCTGCAGACGCGCACCGGCGCGACCTGTCTGTTCATCACCCACGACATCAATCTGGTCCGTCAACTCGCGCATCGCATCGCGGTCATGCATCGCGGCGAATGCGTCGATCTGTTTGCCGCCGCCGACCACGCAGCACCGGATCGTCATTCCTATACGCGCCTGTTGCTGGACGCGGTTCCGAACGCCGCGGGCGCCTAGCCTGGCCAGGACAACAAGAAGGTATGAGCACCATGACCGCCGCCGAGCTTGTCAAATCCATCGATGAAAAGGCCTGCCTCGATACTCTCGCCACGATGGTGCGCCACAAGAGCTACACCGAAACCCCCGGCGAGCGGGCTCTGGTCGTGCATATGTGCGACGCCATGCGCGACATCGGGCTCGATGCCGAACTGACCCCGGTGGAGAAGGACCGTGTCAACGCGATCGGGCGTTGGAAGGGGGCTGGCGGTGGCAAGAGCCTGATCTTCAACGGCCATCTCGACACGAACCCGGCGACCGAAGGCTGGACGGTCGATCCCTGGGGCGGCAAGGTGGATGACAAGTTCATCTACGGCATCGGCGTTTCGAACATGAAGGCCGGCGACGCCGCCTCCTTCTGTGCGGTGAAAACGCTGATCGATGCCGGCGTGCGCCTCAAGGGCGATGTGATCCTGACCTACGTCATCGGCGAATTGCAGGGCGGCATCGGCACGCTGGCCGCCATCCGGCAGGGTCTGCGCGCCGACTACTTCGTCAACAGCGAGCCCACGGACCTCCAGGCGTTGACCATGCACGCCGCCGCCTTCGTGTTCGTGATCGAGTTGCAGGGCGTCACCCGCCACATGTCCAAGCGCGAGGAGGCGGTGGACGCCATCATGGCGGCCTGCGATCTCATCCCGCGGCTCACGGCGATGACCTTTTCAGACGCGCCAAGCGAGGAGCATCGCTCGATCAACCGTGTGCATGTCGGCGTCATACGGGGCGGGCTTGGCCGCGACTTCCAGGAATGGCGCCCGCCGCAGGTGGCCGACGTCGTGCGGATCAAGGGCTCCGGCCGCTACGCGCCTGGCCAGACCGAGGCCAATGCCCTCGCAGACCTGCGCCAGGCACTGAATGCGCTGGAGGCGCGTTTCCCGGGGCTGAAGGCGACGGTCGAACGCGAGAACAGCGGCCGGCCGCTGATGCCGTATTTCCAGGTCGATCGCAGCTCCCGCATCGTGAAGGCGGTCAACGCCGCCTATGCGACGGTGCGAGGTGAGGCACAGCCCACCGGCGCCATTCGCCCGCCCGGTTTCTACGGCACCGATGCCGGGCATTTCTACAATGAGCTCGCAATGGAGGGCATCGTCTGCGGGCCAGGCGGCCGCTACAACACCATGCCCGACGAGCGGGTCGATATCGCCGACTATCTCGACATGGTCCGGATCTACCTGCTAACCATGCTGGACATCTGCGAACTGGCTTGAGTGCGCCCGCAGCGGCAGACATCCGGGCGGCACGCTTGCCCAACGGGTGAAGCCCTATACACTGTCTTTCGGATCAGGCGCTTCATGCAACGGAGCAAGAAATGCGGCTTCTCTATCTCCAGAACGGGCCGGCGCGCGCGACGGTGAGCGGCCTTGATTCGCGGTTTGCCGCGGCCGGATTCGATGTCGACTTCGTGTGGGCCTATGGCGGCGAGCAACCGCGCGCGCCCGACAGCTACGACGCCTGTTTCATTTCCGGCAGCCCGCATGGCGCCTATGAAGATATCGGGTGGATCAACCAGGAGCATGAATGGCTCCGGACGCTCGCCGCGCATCGCGTGCCGATGCTGGGAATCTGTTTCGGTTCGCAGATCCTCGGTTCCGCCCTGTGCGGTCGTGACCAGGTGTTCCGTCGGACGACATGCGAGGTCGGCTACAAGGATCTCGCGGTCACCGCGGCGGCAGCGGCCGATCCGCTCGCACGCTATCTTGGGCCAAGCGTGCACATGTTCGTCTGGCACAATGACGAGGTCCGCGCTGGCCATGCCGACATGGTGATCCTCGCGCATTCGCCCGAGTGCCCGAACCATGTCTGGCGCCATCGGCAATATCCGGCGTGGGGCATCCAGGGCCACCCCGAGGTTGGCGCCGCCCAGGCCGTCGGCTGGTTCGAAGGGGCCCGCGCACGGTTGGAAGCGGATGGCGCGGATGTCGATACGCTCAAGCTGGCCGCGGTCGATGCGGTTGAGGCCGACACGATGCTCGTCAACTTCATGCGCGAGGCCCGCGCCGGCGCGCTGCGCGCCGCCTGAACGTCAGCACCGGGAAACCCGACATGGCCGATGTCGATGCAGGGGCAGTGCCCTGGTTCGAGCTGGCGGAGTTCCGCGATCGCGTCGCGCGGATCCAACGGGAGCTCAGGGCGCGCGGGGATGACGCGCTGCTGGCCTTTCAGCCGGAGTCGGTGACCTGGCTCACCGGCTTCTTCACCCGCGGGTACTCGACGTTCCAGTTCGCACTTGTGCCGGCCGAAGGCGAGCCGGCGGTCTTCTGCCGCGATGTCGCGCTCTATTACCTCACGCGCACCTGCGTCTTTCCCGATTTCGGGGTTTGGGCGGATGGCGAGGACCGGGTCGCGCTGGCAGCAGCATTCATCAGCGAGCGGCTGGGGAAGCGGGCGCGCATCGCCGTCGAACTCGACGCCTGGCAGATGACGGCAGCGCGCTATCTTGCGCTGTCCGCGGCGTTGGTCGGCAACAGTTTGGTTGATGCCGACGGCATGGTGGCCCTCCTGCGCCTGGTCAAGTCGCCCGCAGAGATCGCCTATCAGCGCGCGGCCGGGCGCGCGGCGGAAGCGGGAATGCAGGCGGCGCTGGATACCGCGCGAAGCGGTGTTTCGGAGCGCATCGTCGCCGCCAACATTGTCGCGGCCATGATCCGCTCCGGCAGCGATCACCCGGGCCCGGGCCCGCTTTCCTCCGGCGAACGAGCCTTTCATCTGCATGGCGGCTTCACCGATCGAGTCCTGCAGCGCGGCGATACCCTGCAATGCGAATGCACGCCCGCGGTGCGGCACTATCACGCCCGGTTCATGCGCACGATCAAGATCGGAACTGCCAGCGAAGCCGAGCGCGAGAAACTCGCAGCGATCATCGCGGTTCAGGACGAAGCCCTTGCCGCGGTCCGCCCTGGCGTGCTGGCCAGCGTGCCCGACGCAATCTACCGAAACGGCATCCTCTCGCGCGGGCTGCGCAAGGACTACACCAACAAGACATTCTACTCGATCGGCCTCATGATGCCGCCAGTGGGTGGCGAGGCTCTGGAGGCCGCGCCGGGGGTACGCTGGACGTTCGAAGCGGGAATGGTCTTCCACACCTACGTTCTCGCGGAAAGCTTCGGCTTTTCCGAAACGATCGTCATCACGCCCCGCGGCTATGAGCGATTGACAACCTTCCCTCGCGAGCTCTTCGTAACCCCCTGATCGGCGCCAACCTCACTGGCCGCGCCAGATCACCCTCCCACGATCGATATGTTCCGGCTCATGGCCGAGGTGACGAGGCATAGGCCGATCGGATTGACGGCTTCAATGCCACATCGTGCGCAACCAATACGGGCGACTCGGCCGGTGGCGACGCCTCTCTGCCCAACGCCGGTGATGCACCCAGCCGTCCAAACCGCTTCAAATGCAGCCTCGATTCGGCCATCCGGATCGACATCGGTCGCCCTCATACCAATCCGCGAAGACAGCACATCATCCAAGGGAAAGAGCAGGGCGCTGCCCTGCACCCGCCAGGGGCCAAGCCCCTGGACCTTATCCTATAGA
>CAXNGD010000027.1:0-14147 GCA_964201575.1 Acetobacterales bacterium
CACCGATGGTGGCATCAGAAAGCCGGTCTCGCGGTCAATCAGACGGAAATTGCCCATCCAGCAGATATCCAAACAGCAAAAACGGCGAAGCGATGCAACAATTCTACCGACTGCTTCCGCGTCGCGTTAAGTCCGACAGGCTGCTAGGGAGGAAGAATCTTCTTTTTGTGAACAAAAAGAAGCAAAAAAACTTTCTCCGTTTGCGGGCGGGGCGGGGCGCCCGGGGGGATCGGGTTGCTGCTACATGCCTAGGGCGCGGCGGTAGACGTCCAACAGGGTTTCCTGTTCCTCGATCTCCGCCGGTTCCTGTTTGCGCAGGCGGATGAGCTGGCGCATCACCTTGACGTCGAAGCCGGCGGACTTGGCCTCGGCGTAGATGTCCTTGATGTCGCTGGACAGCGCCTTGCGCTCCTCCTCCAGGCGCTCGATGCGCTCGATCAGGCTGCGCAGGCGCTCGGCAGAGATGTTGCCGTGCTGGGCGGCATCCTCGCCTTCGCCCTCGGTCTTGGTCGCGAATGCAGGTTTGGCCATGCGGCAACTCCGTCTCGGATCGTGGCCGGCGCAGATGCGCGGGCCAGGGGCGGCGGCTTAACGGAGGCTGGATGGCGGGTCAACCGAGCGGGCTGAGCCCGCGGTCAACCAAGCGGGCTGAGCCCGCGGTCAACCAAGCGGACTGGGCCCGCGGTCAATGGCCCGGATTGGACTTGGCGAATTGTGCCATCTGTTCCGGGCTGGCGGCCGCCTGGTTCTTCGCCTGCCATTCCTTGTACGGCATGCCATAGACGATCTCCCGCGCATCGGGGTCGGCGATGGTGACGCCCTGTTCGGCCGCGGCCTCGCGGTACCAGCGGCTGAGGCAGTTGCGGCAGAAGCCGGCGAGATTCATCATGTCGATGTTCTGTACGTCGGTGCGCTCGCGCAGATGCTCGACCAGGCGGCGGAATGCGGCGGCCTCCAGCTCGGTGCGGGTCTTGTCGTCCAGTTCGGGTATCGGCATGGCGGGCCCTCCTTGTGCTCAGTGCAACATGGCGCTTGGCGAGGCACTTCGCCATACTGCCGGCGCGTAATTTGGAGGCGAATGGCAGGCATGACGGCGTGGACGGACGCGACGGCTCGGCAGGCGCTGCATCAGGTGTTCCGCGCAGCGATCGACGCCGCCGATCCGCGCGTGATGCTGGCCGACTTTCTGCCGGAGAAGCCGCGCGGGCGGTGCGTGGTGGTTGGCACCGGCAAGTCGGCGGCGGTGATGGCGGCGGCGCTGGAGGCCGCCTGGCCCGATGTGGCGCTGTCGGGGGTGGTGGTGACGCGGTATGGCCATGCGGTGCCGACGCAGCGCATCGAGGTCATCGAAGCAAACCATCCGGTGCCGGATGCCAATAGCGAGGCCGGGGCGCGGCGGGTGCTGGCAGCGGTGCAGGGGCTGGGCCCGGACGATTTGGTGGTGGCGCAGATATCGGGGGGCGGGTCGGCGTTGATGGCGTTGCCGGCGGCGGGGCTGAGCCTGGCGGACAAGCAGGCAGTCAACCGGGCGCTGTTGGCCAGCGGGGCGACGATCTCGGAGATGAACGCGGTGCGCAAGCATCTGTCAGCGATCAAGGGCGGGCGGCTGGCGGCGGCGGCGGCGCCGGCGCGGGTGGTGACGCTGGCGATCTCCGATGTGCCGGGAGATGATCCCGCGGTTATCGCCTCGGGGCCGACCGTGCCGGATCCGACGAGCTTTGCCGATGCGCGGGCGATCGTTTCGCGCTTCGGGGTGGTGCTGGCGCCGCATGTTGCCGCACGACTGGCCCCCAAGGCGGATGGCGCGGCGGATGAGACGCCGAAGGAGGGCAGCCTGGGACATGCCAGCTTCCGCCTGATCGCGACCCCGGCGGCATCGCTGCGGGCGGCGGCGCGGGCGGCCGATGGGCTCGGCCTGACGCCGTTGATCCTGGGCGATGCGATCGAGGGGGAGAGCCGAGAGGTGGGCACGGTGATGGCCGGGATGGCGCGCTCGGTGCGGACGCATGGGGTGCCGGTGCGCGGACCTGCGCTGTTGCTGTCGGGCGGGGAGACGACGGTGACGATCGGCAGCGGGCGGGCCGGGCGCGGCGGGCGCAATACCGAGTTCTTGTTGGGGCTGGCGTTGGCGCTGTCGGGTACGGCGGGCATCTGGGCGGTGGCGGGCGATACCGATGGCATCGACGGCACCGAGGATGCGGCCGGCGGGTTCGTGATGCCGGATACCTTGGCGCGGGCGCGCGCGGCCGGGCTGGATCCGCATTCGGTGCTGGCGGCGCATGACAGCTATGGCCTGTTCGACAGCATTGGCGATCTGATCCGGACCGGACCGACCCTGACCAATGTCAATGACATGCGTGCCATCCTGATCGCGTGATCGGGGGTTGGTGCGACATGGCACTGGAAACGCGCCAGGTGTGGCCGTTGGACGTTGCTCCTGTGCTATAGCCGGTGACGCAATCGATGGACGAGGACGCCCCATGCCGATCCGGAGCAAGATCCGCCGCAGACGGCGTACCAAGATCATTGCGACGCTGGGGCCGGCCAGTTCGTCGCCTGAGGTGTTGGCGCGGCTGTTCCAGACCGGGGCCGATGTCTTCCGCTTGAACTTCAGCCACGGCACGCATGACGACCATGCGGCGCGGATTGCCATGATCCGCGACCTGGAGAGCCGGTTCGACCGGCCGATCGGCATCCTGGCCGATGTCCAGGGACCCAAGCTGCGGGTCGGGCAGTTCGGCGGCGGCCGGGTGCAGCTCCAGACCGGGCAGGCGTTTCGCCTCGACCTCAACCCGACGCCGGGTGATGTGCGGCGCGTGCAGTTGCCGCATCCGGAGATCATCGCCGCCGCCGGGATCGGCACCACGCTGCTGCTGGATGACGGCAAGCTCCGGCTGCGGGTGACCCACAAGCGGTCCGATCACCTGGAGACCGAGGTCACGGTTGGCGGGCCGCTTTCGGACCGCAAGGGCGTCAATGTGCCGGACATGGTGCTGCCGATTCCCGCCCTGACCGACAAGGACCGCATCGACCTGGCCTTCGCGCTGGAGCACGGGGTCGATTATATTGGGTTGTCCTTTGTCCAGCGACCGGAGGATGTGGCCGAGGCGCGCGAGATCGCGGCGGGACGGGCCTGGATCATGACTAAGGTGGAGAAGCCGCAGGCGCTGGACAATCTGGAGGAGATCATCCGGCTGTCCGATGCGGTGATGGTGGCGCGCGGCGATCTCGGCGTGGAGTTGCCGCCCGAGGAGGTGCCGCTGGCGCAGAAGCGGATCGTGCGCATGGCCCGGCAGTTGGGGCGGCCGGTTGTGGTGGCGACGCAGATGCTGGAAAGCATGATCACCGCGCCGGCGCCGACGCGGGCCGAGGCCTCGGATGTGGCCACTGCGGTTTTTGATGGGGCGGACGCGGTGATGCTGTCGGCGGAGACCGCGGCTGGCCAGTATCCGTTCGAAGCGGTTAACATCATGGATCGCATCATCGCGCGGGTCGAGGGGGACTCCGGGTGGCGGGCGATGATCGAGGCGTCGCGGCCGGCGCCTGAGCAAAAGGTGGCGGACGCGATTGCGGCGGCGGCGCGCCAGGTGGCGCATACGATCGATGCGGCGGTGATCTGTGCCTTCACGGCCAGCGGCAGCACCGCGCTGCGAGCCGCACGCGAGCGGCCAGAAGCGCCGATACTGGGGCTGACCACGGCGCTGACCACGGCGCGCCGACTCGCCCTGGTATGGGGCGTACATCCGGTACTGGCGCCGGAGGTGCATTCGATGACCGAGACGGTGGCCAAGGCGACGCGGACGGCCGCGCAGGAGGGCTTTGCCGTGTCCGGCAACGCGATCATCGTGATCGCCGGGGTGCCGTTCGGCCAGCCCGGAGCGACGAACGCATTGCGGGTGGCGTATGTCCGGTAGGAGCGCGACCACGCCGGCCTGAGGCGGTCGGCGCGTTTCCAACAAGCATTTCCAGCCGACTGTTCGACGACCGCACGGGGCCAATCCGGTCGGGCATAGGCCTGCCCGCCGATGTCGGTGCGGCGCGCAAAATGCGGGTTGTTTTGCGATACATTTCTCGCGCTCCGCGTGTGGCGTTTACGGAATCGCAATATTTGATCCTCATGAAAGCCCTTGCGGTGGGCTGAAGTCTCTCAAATTGGCATGTTGAAAAATTATTAAAACAAATTTCTGAATTTTGATCCAAAAAAGCACCCATATACGCGAATTTAGGGTTGCCAAAATCTTCTTTTGGTTGTATTTCTGGATCATACACGCCTAGGGAGACGCTGGTGCGCATACTTCTGGTTGAAGACGATCTCATCGTAGCACGTGCGATCACAATGATGCTGAAGTCCATCAACGCCGTGGTTGACTAAACGGATATCGGCGAGGAGGCCATCGAGCTTGCCCGCCATTACGACTACGACATCATGGTGTTGGACCTGATGCTGCCCGACATGGAGGGCTACGAAGTGGTGCGGCGCCTGCGCGCGGCCCGTGTCGAGATCCCCGTCCTGATCCTGTCGGAGCTGTCGCGCCCGCAGGCCAAGGTGAAGGGCCTGAGCCTCGGCGCCGACGACTTCATTTCCAAGCCGTTCGACAAAGCCGAGTTGCTGGCACGGATCGAGGCGATCATCCGCCGCAGCAAGGGCTTCAGCCATCCCTCAATCTCGGTTGGCCAGATCAAGTTGCTGCGGGACAGCCGCGAGGTGACGATCGGCGACCGCGAGGTCCACCTGACCGGCAAGGAGTACTCGATCCTTGAGCTGCTGATGCTACGCAAGGGAATCGTGCTGACCAAGGAGATGTTCCTCAACCATCTCTATGGCGGCATGGACGAGCCCGAGGCAAAGATCATCGACGTGTTCATCTGCAAGCTGCGCAAGAAGCTTGCGGTCTACGGCGCGGGCGACCTGATCGTGACGGTTTGGGGTCGCGGCTACATGATGCGCGATCCGAGCCTCAAGGCCATGCCCGATGGCGCGCGCATTGGCGGCTCGATCGGCGAGGTTCTGGCCGATGACCTGGATCTGGAGCGCTCGGTCGTCCGGGCTTGATCTGACCTGATATCGACTGGCGGAATGGCCGACTCTTCCGGCCATTCCGTTGGTTGGTATCGCGCGCGGGGCTGGCCGGCGGCCGCGCGCAAAGCCAAGACTCATGCCGACCCGCGTTGACCCATTCTTCATGGGTCAACATCAAAACGGGTTGGTATCGCCGACAACCTGCTGGCGCCTCTGATCGTACGCGAGATTTTCCGCATCATCCATGGGCTGCGGGCATTGGGGGTGACGATCCTGATGGTGGAGCAGAATGCACGTGCGGCGTTAGAATGCGCCGACGAGGCCGATGTGATCGAAACCGGGGAGATCATGATGCAGGGACTGGCGGCCGATCTGGTCCATGATCCACGGATCGCGGCAACGTATCTCGGCCGCAATGCGCGCTGAGCTTCCGCCCGCGGCACGCACGGTGCCGCAGATGCTGCTGCGCCAAGCCGAGCGCTATGGCACGCGCCCGCTGTTTCGCATCGGCGACGTGGCATGGTCCTATGCCGACATGCCGGACCTTGCCGCCACCGCGGCCGGGCGGCTGCACGATGCCGGATTGCGGCCGGGCGACCGCTTTGCCGTGATGTGTCCGAACCGTGCCGAGTTCCTGGAGCTCTATTTGGGATGCGCCTGGGCCGGCGTGATCATGGTGCCGATCAATGTCGCTTCGCGCGGGCCGCAGCTCCAGCACATGCTCGCCAATTCCGGCGCGCGGGTCATGGCGATGACCGCGGAGTTGGTCCCTGTGCTCGAGCAGATCGACCGGACGCAGATCGCGCTGGAGACGGTCTGGACGATCGAGGCTCTACCGCCGCGCGGAGACGCGATGGCGCCGCACGCCTCGCGCCCGGGTGACACGGTTGCGATCCTCTACACCTCCGGCACGACGGGGCCGTCCAAGGGCGTGTGCTGTCCCCATGCGCAGATGTACTGGTGGGGCATCATCGCCGGACGCCTGCTGGAGGTGACCGAGGACGACGTACTGTGCACGACGTTGCCGATGTTTCACACCAACGCGCTCAACACCTTCCACCAGGCGCTGCTGCATGGCGCGACCATGGTGCTGGAACCGCGATTCTCCGCATCGGGGTTCTGGCCGGCGATGGTCGCCTCGGGTGCCACAGTTGCCTATGTGCTCGGTGCCATGGTGCCGATCCTGATGGCCCAGCCGGCCAGCGCGGCGGAGCGCGGGCATCGGTTGCGGGTGGCGCTCGCTCCCGGTGTGCCGGAGCATCTGCTGGGGCCATTCACCGCGCGTACTGGGCTGCGGATGATCGATGGCTATGGCTCCACCGAGACCAACTTCACTCTGGGGACAACAGCGGACCGGCAACGGCCGGGGCTGATGGGACCGGAGGTGGAGGGCTTCGAGGCACAGGTCGTGGACGAGGATGACAACCCGGTGCCGGCCGGCACGCCCGGCGAACTCGTGTTGCGAGCGCGCGAGCCGTTCGCCTTCGCCACTGGCTATTGGGCGATGCCGGAGAAGACGGTGGAGGCGTGGCGCAACCTGCGCTTTCACACTGGCGACCGCGTTGCGTGCGAGCCGGATGGCTGGTTTCGCTTCATGGACCGGATGAAGGACGCGGTGCGCCGCCGCGGCGAGAACATCTCGGCGTTCGAGGTGGAGCAGGTGCTGCTCACCCATCCCGAGATTGCCGGAGCGGCGGTGTTTCCGGTGCGCTCTGAGCTGGCCGAGGACGAGGTGATGGCCGCGATCATCCGCACCCCGGGCAGCACGCTGGACCCGGCGGCGATCTGCGCGTTCTGTGCACCGTTGCTGGCGAAATTCGCCATTCCGCGCTTCATCGACTTCGTGGCCGAGTTACCGCTGACGGAGAGCGGCAAGGTGCGCAAATTCATGCTTATCGAGCGCGGGGTCGGGGCCGGCACCTGGGATCGGACAGCCACCTGACCGCTCGGGGGATACCAAGTGCCCGGCAATTGTCATAGGCTTTTACCGACGCCACCAGGGAGGGGACGATGGGTATGCCAGCCGACGGGAGTGATGTGGAATGGGGCATGCGTTGCGACCTCGCCGCGACGTTCCGCCTTTCGGTGCGCTTCGGCTTCAACGAGGGGCTGGGCAACCATTTCAGCCTGATGATGCCGGACAGCGACGACCGGTTCCTGGTCAATGCCCGGGGCCTGCTGTTCCAGGAAATCACCGCGAACAACCTGCTGGTTGTCGATTTCAAGGGCAACGTGATCTCGGGCGGGCGCGAGGTGCGGTCAGTGACCTATCACATCCATGCGCCGGTCCATGCCGCGAACCCCGCGGCGAAATGCGCCATTCACCTGCATCCGCCCAACCTGACCGCGCTCTCCATGATCGAAGGGGGAGGGATGGGCATGGCGCATCACAACAACCTGTTGGTGAACCATCGTGTTGCCTATGACGACGAGGCGACGGGACCGGCGAGCAACCTGGAGGAAGGCTATCGGCTGGCGCGCGATCGGCGATGCGACCACGCTGGTGATGGCCAATCACGGCGTGATGACCGTTGGCCCCACGGTGCATGATGCGTTCCACGAGGTCTGCACGGTGGAGAAGACGGTTGGCTATCAGCTGCAAGCCGCGGCGTCCGGGTTGCCGTTGCGCCGCCAGCCCGATCATCTGCGCTGGACCCATCACAAGGGGGCATGGAGCGATGTGCATGACGGGCGGCAATTCCTGGATGCCTGGCGCCGTATTCTTGACCGCGAGGAGCCGGACTATGCGAGCTGACGTATCGCGGCAGGAAGGCCCCGACCATGGTTGAGCCCTGTCCGCTGATTGACCTCGCGGGCCCGCCGCATGCGCGCGGCGTGATGCATGGGCGCGCCGCAGCCGGGCGGATCCGCAAGGGGATCGCGCATTATACCGCCCAGATTGGCCGTTCCGGCCTGGGCGAGCGCGACATCACTGCCCTGGTGCGCGAGTATCTGCCGGTGATCGAGGCCTTCGACTCGCTCTACATCGAGGAGATGCGCGGCATTGCCGAGGGTGCGGATGTGCCATTCGAGCATATCGCGCTGTTGAATGCGCGCACCGAGATCCTGAAGCTGGCGGAGCGGCCGGATTTGCGCGCGCGACTGGCGGAGAATGCGCCGGATGGCTGCACCGGTGTGATCGTGATGCCGGGCGCCACGGCGGAGCGGCGGTTGATCCATGCGCAGAACTGGGACTGGAAGGCCGAGTGCGCCGCGACCGCCGTTGTGCTGCGCATCCGGCGCGATGACGGGCCGGATATCCTGACCTTCACCGAGGCCGGGGGGTTGGCGCGGTCCGGATTGAATGCCGCCGGGATCGGGCTGACGGCGAACTATCTGCAATCGGACCGGGACTACCGCCAGGTGGGCGTGCCGCTGGCGCTGATCCGGCGCAAGGTGTTGGAACAGGAAGCACCGGCGCTGGCGATGAAGCACGTCTATGCGACGCGCAAGTCGGCGGCCAACAACATGATGGTCAGCGCCTCGACCCAATCCGGCCAGGCTGTAGCGATCGATTTCGAGTGTGCGCCAGACGAGACGTTTCAGGTGTATCCCGAGCATGGGCTTTTGGCCCACGCCAATCATTTCGTCAGCCCGGTCGCCCTTGTTAAGCTGCGCGACACCGGTGTGGCCAGCACGCCGTGTTCGCTGTATCGCGACATACGGGTTCGCGACCTGTTGCTGCCGCATCTCGGGCAGGTGACGACGGATCACGTCAAGACCGCGTTGTTCGACGATTTCGGCGCGCCGTTTTCGGTGTGCCGCCCGCCACGGCTGAACGATGCCGACAATCTCTCGGCCAGCGTGGCGATGATCGTCATGGAGCCGGCCCGCGGGGTGATGGATGTCGCGATGTTGCCGGCGCTGAACCGGCGGTTCAGCCGCTTCAGCCTCAGCAGCGACGCGCCGGCACAGTTGCTCGCCGCCGAGTGAGGAGCGAGCCGGACGGGGGGGGCGGCCGGCTCATTCCTTGCGCGCGGCTCAGCCCGGCGCGCGCTCGCCGGGCGACAGCGACAGCGGTACCCATTGCAGGCCGTCGCTGGTCTGGACCAGCATCAGCACCGAGCGGCGGTTCGCCTTGCGGACCTTCTCGACACGATCCTGGACGTCGGCCGGGGTCTTCACCTCTTCCTGCTGGACCTCGATGATGACGTCGCCGGGCTTGAGCCCCTTGTCGCCGGCCGGGGTGCCATCGAGCACGTCGGTGATGAGCACGCCCTTCTGATCGGCATTGAGCCGGAAGCGCTCGCGGGCTTCAGGCGTGATTGGCGAGAGGCGGAGGCCCAAGCCTGACAATTCGGTCGGTTGAGCAGGCGCGGGCTTGTCCGCCGGCGCCGCAGCAACGCGCTGGTCATCCGGCAACTCGCCGACCTTGGCCTGGAGCGTGACCTCCTCGCCGTCGCGCCAGACCACCACCGGCACCTGCTTGCCGATCTCGGTGTCGGCAACAATGCGCGGCAGGCTGCGCATGTCGCGCACATCCTGGCCGTTGAACTTGGTGATGATGTCGCCGTTGCGCAGCTTGGCCCCTTCGGCGGGGCCGCCATCGGTGACGCCGGCGATCATCGCGCCGACAGGTTCCTTGAGGCCGACGCTCTCGGCAATGTCGGGCGTTACCTGCTGGATCCGAACGCCCAGCCAGCCGCGACGGGCTCGACCGAAATCGCGAAGCTGCGCCACCACGTTCTTGGCCAGGTTGGCGGGGATGGAGAATCCGACGCCGACCGAGCCGCCGGTCGGCGAATAGATCGCGGTGTTGATGCCAACGACCTCGCCGGCCATGTTGAACAGCGGGCCGCCAGAATTGCCCTTGTTGATGGCGGCATCGGTCTGGATGAAGTTGTCGTACGGTCCCTGCTGGATGTCGCGACCGCGCGCCGAGACGATCCCGGCGGTGACGGTGCCGCCGAGGCCGAAGGGATTGCCAATAGCGAGCACCCAGTCGCCAACGCGTGCGGTATCTGAATCGCCGAACGGCACTGCCGGTAGCGGCTTGTCGGCGGTGACTTTCAGCACCGCGATATCAGTACGCTCATCCTTGCCGATCAGCGTTGCCTTCAGCACGACGCCGTCATGCATCGTCACGCTGATCTCGTCAGCGCCATCGATCACATGATTGTTGGTGATCACGATGCCTGAGGGATCGATAATGAAGCCGGAACCCAGGCTCTGCGACCGGCGGGCGGGCGCATTTCGCTCGCCACGCGGCGACGGCGTGGCGCCGGGCGGCGCGCCCGGAGGACGGTTGCGCTCCATGAAATCACGGAAAAAGCGGTCCAACGGGGAGCCCGGCGGGAATTGCGGCATGTCCGGCGCACCGCGTTCACCGCGCGCGACCGCGGTCTGGCTGGTGGAGATGTTGACCACCGCCGGCAGCAGTTTCGCCGCCAGGTCGGCAAAGCTTTCCGGTGCCGAGCGCGCCTGTGCGGCCGGCACCAGGGCGGGAATCGCGGGCATTGCCAAAGCGAGTGCCAATGTCGCGGTGCCTGTGCGCAGCCATACCCTGCCCTGCCGGAACGCCGAACTGCACAGAACGTCTGATGAAAGCATCAGAGGAAATCCCATAGGTTGCACCCCCAATGTGGGCGGCGTGCGCGGGTGTCGCAAGTCGTGCTTGGACAAGATGGCCAAGCCGTCATGCGACGCGGTCCAGCCCGATCGGGGGATGGACGCATCGCATGACAGACGGACGGGTTGGCGCAGCCTGACCGGTCAGGGCTTGGCGGCAGGCCCAGCAGGGGTTGGCGGATCGCGCAACAGCTTCAGGAAGCCCTCGCCCGATGTCATCACCAGGCGCGAGCCGCCAGTGGCGAACGACTCGCGATACGCCTGCAGGGTTCGCCAGACCTGGAAGAAGTGCGGATCACGGTTGAACGCTTCCGCATAGATCGCGATCGCCTGTGCCTCGCCTTCGCCACGTACCTTGTCCGCGGTGCCGCGCGCGGTGGCCAGCACCACGGTGCGTTCGCGGTCAGCCTCGGCGCGAATGCGAGCAGCGGCTTCGGCCCCCTCGGCACGCGCCTGGGCGGCAACGCGCTGACGCTCGGATTGCATGCGCGAGAGAATCGCCTGGGTGTTGCCCGGCGGCAGGTCGGCGCGGCGAATGCGGACATCTTCCACGGCCACGCCGAAATTCGCCATCTCGACGTTCACCTGATCACGGATGCGCTGCATGATCCGGCCGCGTTCGGATGACAGGACGTTCAGCAACTGCTCGTTGCCAAGCACTCGGCGCAGCGCGGAGGAGACAACCGAGTTCAGGCGGACCCGGATGCCGCTCTCGGTCGGTCCCACCGCCTGGAAGTAGCGCAGCGGGTCGGTGATGCGATAGCGGGTGAAGCTGTCCACGATCACGCGGCGCTGATCACCGAGAATGACCTCCTCGGACGGGTGGTCGTAGTCAAGCAGGCGGCGATCGAAGCTGATCACCGTCTGGATGAACGGCACCTTCATCTGGAGCCCGGGCTCGGAGATCACCCGCACTGGGCTGCCGAACTGGGTGATCAGAACCTGTTCCGTCTGTTCGACGATGAACAGCGAGGCCGAGGCGATAAAGCCGACCGCCACAACAGCGGCCAAACCGATGGTCCCGATCCTGTTCATCGCGTGGCCCCCCGCGCCGGAGCGGCAGGTGCGGCACCTCCTCCTGTCAACGGCAGGCCTGGCGGCCGACCCGTTTCTCCCAATGGCAAGAAGGGCACGACCCCCTGAAGGCGGTCATCAACGATGATTGACGGCGTTGTGCTCAAGATGTTCTGCATGGTTTCGAGATACAGGCGCTGCATCGTCACATCCTTTGCCGCCTCATAGGCCCGCAACACCGACAGGAAGCGTTGCGCCTGGCCGGTCGACTCGGTGACTGAAACCTGGCGCGCGCCCTCGGCTTCCGCCACCAGCCGAGCCGCGTCGCCGCGGGCGCGCGGGACGATGTCATTCTGATAGGCGTCGGCCTCGTTGCGTGCGCGGTCAGCATCGGTGCTTGCCCGCTGCACATCGCGGAAGCTCTCGATCACCGCTTCCGGCGGATCAACCTTCTGCAACTGCACCTGGGTCACGTCCACGCCGGCCTTGTAGTTGTCCAGGATCGCCTGCACGCCGGCCCGGACATCGTTCTCGATGCGGGCACGGGCATCGGTCAGCGCGGGCTGGATCGGCGTGCTGCCGATCACCTCGCGCATCACGCTTTCCGCCGCCGCCTTGATGGTCGCTTCGGGCGATCGGGTGTTGAACAGGAAGTCGCCGGCGTTGCGAATGCGCCAGAACACCGCGAAGTTGATGTCGATGATGTTCTCGTCGCCGGTGAGCATCAGGCTCTCCTCCGGCAGGTCGCGCGAGCCGCTGGCGCTTGAGCGCAATCCACGGATCTCGACCGGCCGTCCCTCGCCGCTGGGCGAGGTGAAGCCGACCTCCACCCGGTTGATGCGAGTAACCGCCGGACGCAGAACGCGCTCCACCGGCCAGGGGACGTGGTAGTTCAACCCGGGAAATGCGGTGCGGTTCACCGCGCCGAAGCGCAGCACAACGCCCTGTTCATCGGGTTGCACGCGGTAGAAGCCGCTGACCCCCCATGCGATGGCGCCGAGCAGGCCAACCAGCAGAAGCCCCCGTCCGCCGCCGAGCATGGCGGGCATGCTCGGCCCGCGGCCACCGCCACCGCCGGGCATCGCGCCACGAAACATTGACTGGACCTTGGCGATCAGCTCGTCGAGATCGGGCGGCTGTCCGCCGCCGCCGGATGGTCCGCGCGGACCACCGCCGCCGCCCCAAGGTCCTTGCGGGCCTTGCGGGCCATTGTCGCGCGGTCCCCCGCCGGGCGGGGTACCCCAGGGTCCGCCGCCGCCGCTCCCGGAAGGGACGACCGAAAAGTCGCCCGCATCGCCGCGGCCATTCGTGGTGGAAGTCATGGGCGTGCAGGGCTCCTATGGGGCGTTTCCGCCTATGCGCGAGTGCGGCCATTGGCACGCGGGGGTGAACCCGCCATATCCCTGGCATGACACGCCTTCATATTGACTGGATGCGAAGGGTTTTCAAGCGCATGACCGAACCGACTCCTGCGTCGCTGCGAGAAGCCTTGCGCGCGGTGACCGATCCGGCCACCGGCAAGGACATCGTCACTGCCGGATTGGTGGAGGGGGTGGAGGTCCGCCCCGGTCCGCACGGCGTGCTGGTACAGGCGAGCCTGCTGACCGATCGCGCCAACGCCAGCGCGATGGAGCCGGTCCGCGACCAGGTGGAGAAGCTGCTGGCCGGGCAGCGCGGCGTACAGAATGCCGCGGCCGTGCTTACCGCGCACAAGGTGCCCGCGCCTGCCGCGCCGAAGCCGCCCGCTCAGGGACCAGCAGGGCACAGCCATGGCCGGGCTGCCGCCGAGAAGCCCGCGCTGCTGACGCAGGTGCGCCACATCGTGGCGGTGGCCTCGGGCAAGGGCGGTGTTGGCAAGTCCACGGTTGCGGTCAATCTCGCCGTGGCGCTGGCGCGGCTGGGGCTGAATGTCGGGCTGCTCGACGCCGATATCTACGGCCCGAGCCTGCCGCGCATGCTTGGGCTCGCGCGCAAGCCCGAGGTCCGCGGCGACCGGATGATCCCGCTCGATGCCTGGGGCCTGAAAGCGATGTCGATCGGCTTCCTGGTCGAGGAGGAGACGCCCATGATCTGGCGCGGCCCAATGGTGACGGGCGCGCTGGAACAGATGATGGGCCAGGTGGAGTGGGGCGCACTTGACATCATGATCGTCGACATGCCGCCGGGCACCGGTGATGCGCAGCTCACCATGGCCCAGCGCGTGACGATGACCGGAGCGGTGATCGTCTCCACGCCCCAGGATATCGCGCTGCTGGATGCGCGGCGCGGCGTGAAGATGTTCGAGCGCACCCGGGTGCCGGTCCTCGGGCTGGTGGAGAACATGAGCTTCTTCTGCTGCCCGAATTGCGGCCATCGCACCGAAATCTTCGGCCATGGCGGCGCCCGCGCGGAGGCGGCCAAGCTGGGCGCCGAGTTCCTGGGCGAAATTCCGCTGCTGCTCGACATCCGCTCCGCCGCCGATGCCGGCACGCCGATCGTCGCCAGCGCGCCCGAGAGCGAGGGCGCGCGGGCCTACGCCGTCCTCGCCCAGCGGCTGTGGGACAAG
>CAXNGD010000028.1:0-14112 GCA_964201575.1 Acetobacterales bacterium
CTCGCACTCCAGGAAGAATACATAGCCTGGCTGGACGGGCTCCCCGCCAGCTTGCACGGCAGCGCGACGGCGGAGGCTCTGCAAGCGGTGGCCGATCTTGATCTGGAAGCTCTGGCCGCCATCGAACCGCCCCGTGGGTATGGACGTGAGTGAGGCACAAGAGGGCGCGTCGACGGCAAGCGTCAAAGAGTATTGGAGCATGGCGCCGCGAGGTGCTACGGGAGCATTCTGGTGAGGCAACCGAGCCGCGGCTCGGGAGCATTCCTGGATGAGGCAATACGCGTCATCACCTTCGACGGCCGCGCCTGGCAGGACACGCCGACGCGCTTCCACTTCCACTTCGACCCCGCCCGCTACCCCGACCCGAAGCCGGTGATCGACCAGCTCAAGGCCCAGGGATTTCGAATCTGCGTCTAGGAATACCCGCCGGTTGCCGTCGAAGGCGCGCTGTTCCCCGAACTCGCCGAGAAGGGTTTTCTGCTCACTGACGACACCGGAAAACCGCTGGTCTTCGACTGGGACAAGACCCCCGGCAGCTCGCCCTTCGGTAAAGTGCTGACCCCGCTGCCCGCCTCCGGCCTGCCGGACTACACCAACCCCGCCGCCTATGCCGATTGGCGCGACCGGCACGAAGCGCTGTTCGCGCTGGGCGTCGATGTGGTCAAAAGCGATTTCGGCGAACAGGTGCCGCCCGAAGCCCGCGCCGCCAATGGCGACACCGGGCGCCGCCTGCACAACGCCTATCCCGCGCTCTATAATCGCTGCATCTTCGAGGCGGGGGAAAAGTTCACCGGCGATCTCGTCGTCTGGGGCCGCGCCGGCTGGATCGGCGCCCAGCGCCAGCCCGTCCAATGGGGCGGCGACCCGCAATCGGACTGGGAGGGCCTCGCCGCCTCCCTGCGCGGCGGCATCTCCCACGGCATGACCGGCGTGCCCTGCCACGCCAGCGACATCGGCGGCTTCTACGGCAGCGCCCAGCCTTCGCCGGAGCTGTTCCTGCGCTGGCTCGGCGCGGCGGTGTTCTCCTCGCATTTCCGCTTCCACGGCATCGGCCCGCGCGAGCCATGGTCCTACGGCGCCGAGGCCGAGGACATCGCCCGCGTCTGGCTCGACCTGCGGATGCGCCTGGTCCCCTATCTCCACGCGGTCGCCCGCGACGCCGCCCAGACCGGCCTGCCGGTGATGCGCGCGATGGCGCTGGCATTCCCCGGGGATCGCGCCGCCCGCGGCTTCGAGGAGCAGTTCTGCTGCGGCCCCGCCCTGCTGGTGGCGCCGATCCTGCGCCCCGGCGGCAACGCCGAACTCTGGCTGCCCGAAGGCGGTTGGTACGACCTATGGAGCGGCCAGCGCCACGAAGGCGGCCGGATGCTCCGCTTGACAAACCTCCCCCTGGACCGCCTGCCGGTCTTCGGCCGCGAACGCCACACCCTGCCGCTGGGCCGCGCTGTGCAGCACACGGGCGAGATTGACGGGGCCGACCCGATCGACGAAATGATCACTTTTGGCACGCCGCGCGAACCTCCGGCAGGGGGCTTGGCGGTTGAAGGCAACCAAGGAAGGCAGGGCTCTGCCGTCGCGGCGCGAAGCCGCGCCACGGAGGACCCGCTGGGGCCTGAGGCCCCAGATCCCCATCCGTTTAAGCGCCTTCGGCTGAAGGGGGCCATCGAGGTCGTGGTGAAGGCCTCGACGGCCCCCTTCAGCTGAAGGCGCTTAAGAGTTGAGGTCCAGGGTCTCGGACCTTGGTGGGGTCGAGGGGCGAAGCCCCCGCCTTACTTCCCTTCCCTCACCGCCAAGCCGGCCGCCCGAGGTTGACTTTGCGCCCCGACGTCACCGCGCCGCCGGCGGCGCCCAGGGCACCGCCGATCACCGCTCCGGTGGCCAGGCTGCCGCCGGTCAGGCCGCTGATCGCCGCACCCGTGCCTGCGCCGATCAGCCCGCCGGAGATAGCGCGGTCGCTGGTGCGGTGTCCACATCCCGCCAGGACCAGGGTGGCCATCAGCAGCGGGGCAATCAGAAAGGTCTTCATCACGTTCTCCTTCGCCGATCCAGGATGGTGGGAGTGATACCAGCCACTTGCGGCAAGATTGTGATGTAATATCGCGGCCGGCATGGCGAAACCCCCGCTCGCGCAGGCGTGATCCCGTCAGCGCCCGCGCACCAGCGCCAACGCCGCGCCGAGCAGCCCCACCCCGGCTGCCAGCGGCCCAAAGCCGGCAAAGCTGAACGTCGTCATGATCCATCCGCCAAGGGCCGCCGCGCCCAGCCAGCCGAAGCTCGCCGAGGTCACGTTCAGCCCCAGCACCGTCCCGCGCACCTCATCCGGCACATTGGCCAGCGCCGCCATCAGGCTCGGCCGCGCGATCGCGTTGACGAAGACATAGCCGAACCCGAGCGCCACCGAGACCGCCAGCCCCGGCGTGTAGAGAAACAGCGCCAGCGCCACCACCGCCGAACCCGCCATCGCCGCGGCAAAGGTCATCAGCCGGTCGCCCAGCCGGTCCGCCAATTGCCCGCCCAGGATGGTGCCCAGGATGTTCCCCCCGGCAAACAGCGCCAGCGGCAGCGCCACCCCGCGCAGCGAAAGCCCATAGGTGGATTGCAGGAAAGTGGAGAAATACACCGCCGTCAGCCCGTAGCAGATGCGCTCCGCAATCCCCATCGCCAGCAGCCGCATCACCGGCCCGGTCATCGCCCGGCGCAGTGACGGCGCCGCCGCACCCACCGCCCGCGCCCCGCCGCTGCTGGCCCATGTCGTCGTCAGCAGGGCGATCGCCGCGGCCAGCGCCACGCCCGCCACCGTCACATTCACCCCGCGCCAGCCAATAGAGGCGCCGATCCAGGCCGCCAACGGCACGCCGACCAGCAGCGTCAGCGATTGGCCAGCCATCACCCAGCCCAGCGCCCGGCCGCGCTGCCGGTCTACCGTGCGGGCGGAGGCCTCGGCCATGATGACGCCGGTGAACGCCCCCGAGCATCCGCCCGCCAGCGTCGCCCAGGTCGCCACTTCGAAATAGGTCTGGCCATTGGCCACCCCGATCATCGCCAGCGCCAAGCCCAGCGGCCCACCGATCAGGAACGGCTTGCGCCCCCACCGGTCGGACCCCGCGCCAGCCATCAGCGACGCCACCCCCCAGGCGATCGAGGTCATCGCCATCAGGTTGGCGACCATCGCAATGCTGGCCGAGAGGTCGCGCGACATATCCAACAGGAACGGCGCCCGCGTGGTGCCGCTGCACGAGGCGGCGAACATGCCCAGACAAGCGGCGGCCGGCAGCGCCCAGGGCATGGGCGGCGTGCCGGGCAGCACGACCGGATCGGCAGACGAACGGGATGACATGCCCCGACCCTAGCCCGCGCCCCGCCGCGCCGCGAGCCCGCCAAACTCAGGGCAGGGCTGTTCCCCTTTGCCCGCCATCGATCAGGCCGAGCACCTCGGCCGCCGCCGCTGCCGAAGGTGCCATGCCGTCCGGCATCAGTCCGGCGGCGATGTCGCGAAATGCCATGCGCTGGGCGGCGGCGTCAGTGGGATCGGTCAGCAACCGGGCCAGCGCCGCTTCCAGCACTGGCGGCGTGCACCGCCCCTGGATCATCTCCGGCACCACCTCTCGCCCGGCCAGCAGATTGACCAGCGACGCGAACTTCACCTTGACCAGCCGCGCGGCGATCATCGCCGTGACCGGGTTCACCCGATACGCCACCACCATCGGCACGCCGGCCAGCGCCAGCTCCAGCGTCGAAGTGCCCGATTTCACCAGCGCCACGGCGGCGGCGGCAAAGGCGTCATGCTTGTCATCCGTGGCACTCACCAGGATCGGCCGAACCCGCCATTCGCCGGTGGCAACCCGTACCGCATCGGCCACCGAATGCGCCACCGGCACCACCGGCACCAGCCCGGGAACGCGCCGGTCCAGCCGCGCCAGCGTCTCGGCGAAGATCGGCAGCAATCGGAAAATCTCGCTGCGCCGGCTGCCGGGCATCACGATGATCGGCCTCTGCCCGTCCTGCAGCCCATGCGTCGCCTGGAACCGTGCCGCATCCCCCTGGTCCAGCCCGGCTTCCAGCACGGGATGGCCGACGAAGGTCGCGGCCAACCCATGCCGGGCAAAGAACGCCGGCTCGAACGGCAGCAGGCACAGCAGCTTCTCCCACAACCCGGGAAAATGCCTGACCCGCCCCTCGCGCCAGGCCCAGACCTGCGGTGCCACGTAATGCGCGCGCGGAATGCCGAACCCCGCCACGCCGCGCAGCACGCGCAGGGTGAATCCCGGGCTGTCGATCGTCACCAGCACCGCCGGCCGGCGCGCGAGAATGTCGGCGATGGCCTGCTTCAACCGCGCCCGCAACTGCACGATCTTCGGCAGCACTTCCAGCAACCCCATCACCGCCAGCTCGCGCTGCGCGAACAGCGGCACCATGCCCTCGGCTGCCATGCGCGGCCCGCCAATCCCGGCGAACACCAGCCCCGGCCGGGCCGCCTTCAGCGCCGCCATCAGCTTGGCGCCGAGCACGTCGCCGCTTTCCTCGCCGGCGATGACATAGACCAGTGTCATTCGAACAGGCCCGGCACAGCAGCCGGCACCGGGCCGGGCCAGCTCAGATGGTTGCGCACCGCCCCGTCCCGCCGCACCGCCGCCAGCGCCGCCGGATCAAGATCGGCAAACACCCAGTCCGACGCATCCATCCGGCCCTCGGCCACGATGCCGCTGGCGCTGAAGCCGCGATCCACCGGCCCATACACCCCGGCCTGGCCGCAATTGGCATCCAGCGCCCCGCACCACGGCGCCGCCCCCACCGTCGGCGCCACCGCCACGAAACACTGGTTCTCCATCGCCCGCGCCCGTGCCGCGATCCGCACCCGGCTGAAGCCATGCGCCGTATCGGTGCAGGTCGGCACCAGGATCAGCCAGGCCCCCGCCTCCACCTGCGCGCGCACCAGCGTTGGGAACTCGGCATCGAAACAGATGGCGATGCCGATGCGGCCGAAATCCGTATCGAACACGCATGGCGGCGCCCCCGGCGAAACCCCCCATTCCTCCGCCGCGAACCGCGTCATCACGTGCTTGTCCTGGAACGCCACGCGCCCATCCGGCGCCACCAGCGGAGCGCGGTTCACCGTCCGTCCATCCACCGAAAAGGGCAGGGTCCCCGGCACCATCCAAACCTTGTGCCGCCGCGCCACCGCCCGCATCACCTCCAGCGCCGCCGGTCCGCCCGCCACCCCGCGCGCCAGCTCGCCTGCCAGATCAGGCGCCTCGCCCAGCGCCAGCTCCAGCGCCGCGTATTCCGGCATCAGCAGCATCTGCGCCCCGCCCCAGGCCGCCTGCGCCACCTCGGCGTCCAGCCGTCGCGCCCAGCGATCGAACCCGCCGCGCTTGATCCGCCACGGCAGCACCCCGAGCTTCATTGCGCCAATGCCCGGCGCCAGAAATCCAGCGTGTTCGTCACCTCGTCGGTGGTGTCCACCTGTTTCCAGCGCATGACACAGGCCAGCCCCGGCATCGGCTCGTACCCGCGATGGCGCCAGAAATCGTGCAGCGTGGTCGCGCCCGCCGGCTTCAGCGGATGCTCATTGGGTCGCCGCACCGCACAGAACGTGGCGAAGCCGCAGTCCGACACCGCCCGCGCATGCGCCTCGCGCGCCGCGAAGAACGCCACCCCGGCCCCGCGCCCGCGATACTCCGGCAGGAGCACGGACTCGCCGAAGTAAAAATATGCCGCGACATCCAGGCCGCCGGCGCGAAACGGTGCGGCGATCTCCGCGTCGGCATCGGCCAGCGGCAGGCAGGTCGCGCACCCCACCGGGGTTTCCCCATCGAACGCCACCACCAATCCGGCCCGCGCACTTTGGGTGAACGGCGCGAGATAGGCTTCCTCGGCCAGGGGATCGCCGTCGTACAGATACGGCCAGTCGCGGAACACCACCGAGCGCAACCGCGCCAGCGCCGGCAGCAATGGCGCCACACGCGCGGCCGGCAGGGTCACAATGCGAAGCGGCGAAACCATCCCAGGTGCATAGGCCGCCCGCCCCCCCGGACGCAACATCGCCCCGCGGATGCGAAATGGGGAGTGTTCAGCTGCCGGTCAGGCCTTGGGCAAATCGCGCATCCCGCGCCTGCACCAGCACCGCGATCAGTTCGCCCTCGCTCACGCCATCGCTGTCCATCACCGCCCGCGTCAGCGGATCGGCCAGCAATGCGTCGAAGTCCATGCGGCACATCTGGTCAGGGCACATCGTCGCCTCCTCGCCTGTCGCTTGGCGGAGCGACGTCACCGAAATGAGGTCGCGCCATCAGGATGGGAAGACTCTGGCCACCAAGAAAGGTCACAATGTGGCGGACGCGACGCATTTAATATGACATTCCAGTCATCTCCGGACCGTCCCGCAGGCGCGCCGCGCAACGGTCCGGGAGGGCCTTACTTCATCGTCGAATACGGCGTCGGCAGCAGCAGCAGCGAGGTCATCTCGGCGTTCCAGCCATCGATGGTCTTGAGATACGCCAGCCACTCGGGATCGCGGAACAGCGCCGCGCGCTGCGCCTGCCGCGCCTCGAAGCTTTCATAGTTCCACATATGCAGCAATTCATTCGGCTGCGGCGTCTCGCCGGTCCACAGGCCAATGTTGCGGGAATACTTCTCCCGCACCGGCATGATCTCGGCATAGCCCTTCCCCATCGGCGTGGTCAGCCCGACGCGCTGGCGATAGATGCGCAGCTCATAGATCCCGCCATCTTTCGCCGGTGCGCCCAGCGGCTTCAGCGGCTTGAGGAAACGGATATCCTGGCGCTCCATCAGCGGGCGGATCACCGGCACGTATTCCTTGGTCCAGCGCTCGTTCGCAGCCAGCGCCGCGCGCAGCCGGTCGCGCTCGGCCATGCTGTCATAGCTCCACAGATGCCAGACCTGGTTCAGCGGGCCGAACTCGGTGGTCCAGTAGCCGTGGTTGACGCCGTAGTCGTTGCCCCGAACCGGCCGGCCGATCTCGGCGGCGGCCTTCATGTAGATCGGCATCTTGCCGGGAAAGAAGGTGTAGGTGCGCAGTTCATGGATCATGAGGGTCCTCCGGTTTCTTACTTCCAGTGTCGGCGGGCGCTCGGGAGATGGCAAGCTCAGTCGATCCCCGCTCAATCAATCAGCGTCTGATAGACCAGTGCCCTGAACGCCCCGCCGGCATTGCGCGACTGCCGCGGCGCCTGGATCATCATGATCGGCACCAGCCGCTCGACAGGGTCCACCCAGAACCGCGTGCCGGCAAACCCGCCCCAGTTGAACTCGCCGACACTGCCCAGCGAGCTGGCCTGTCCCGCCGCCGCGCGCACCGCCACGGTCAGGCCAAAGCCATAGCCAGGACCTGGCAGATATCCGCCGCCCTTCCCGATCTCCGGCGCCATGTGGTCCGCCGTCATCAGCTCCACTGACTTGCGCGACAACACCCGAATCTCATTCAGGCTGCCGCCATTGGCGAGCATCAGGCCAAACCGCATGTAATCCGCGGCCGTCGACAACAGCCCCTCGCCGCCGCCGAGGAAAACGCGCTCCTTGGTCACATCGGTCAGCGCGGAGGTCGTGCCGGTGGCGGGATCCGGCCCCGGCTCGGCCATCCGGTCGCGCTTGCCGGCCGGCAGGTTGAACGCGGTATCCACCATCCCCAGGGGCCCGAAGATCCGCTCCTGCAGGAAGGCATCGCCGCGTTGCCCGCTCACCGCCTCGACCAGCGCCAGCAGCACATCGGTCGAGCGGCCGTACTGCCATTGCGTGCCCGGCTGATACAGCAACGGCAGCTTGCCCATCTCCTCGGCCACCTGCGCGTCGGTCAGCCGATACTTCATGCCGGGATCGTTCAGCCCTGCGGCCTTCATCATCTGGTCCACCGGCGTATTGGCAAACACGCCATAGGTCATGCTGGAGGTGTGGCGCAGCAGGTCCAGGATGGTGATGTAGCGCTCGGCGGGAACCAGCGTGGTCTGGCTCGGGTCGTCCTTGCTCTGCACCAGGACCTTCGGATTGCGCAGCGCCGGCAGGAAGCGCGAGGCGGGATCGCCCAGGCGCAGCTTGCCCTCCTCCATCAGCATCAGCACCGCAACGGCGGTCACCGGCTTGGTCATCGAGTAGATGCGGAAGATGCTGTCCTTGGCCATCGCCGCCCCGCTGGCGGGATCGCGCAGCCCGAACGCCTCGTGATAGACGACCTGCCCGTCGCGGGCGATCATCACCACCGCCCCCGGCAGCCGCTTGGCCGCCACCTCCGCCTTGAAGAACGCATCTATCCGGTCCAGCCGCCCCATGCCGACCTCGCCCGGCAAGGCCACCGGCAGTTCGGCGGCATGAACCCGCAGCGCCAGCACACAGATGGCGCAGATAATTGCCAGACGTCGCAAGATGGTCATCGGCCGGTCTCCTTGTCTCAGCTGGCCAGATAGTCGGCGAAGTATTCATCCACCGTCACCCGCCGTTGCGTCAGCCCCAGCCGATGCGCCTCGGCACAGAAGGCGTCGATCTGCGCCCGGCTCGCCTCCACGCCATAGGGGTGGATGTTCTCGCCCATCAGCGCCGTGCTCGCCTCCAGCTCGGCTTCCTCCCACGGCGTGGAATACGGAAAGCCGCGCTGGATCGCGGTGAACTCGGCATTGGCGGCGGTGAACGCCTCGGTCAGCGCGCCGGCGATCCAGGTGTTCGCCTCCCACACCGCGCGGTGCAGCACAATCAGATGCTGCGGCGGAAACACGCCGGTGGCGCGGAAATACGCCTGCTCCACGCTGCGGAAATCCGGAAACAGCCGGCCGATCGGTCCCTTCGCCGGATGATAGCGCAGCGGCCGCGGCGGGCTGTACATCGCGTCGATCGAACCTTCCAGCAACATGTCGGACAGCGACTTGCCGTCGGGTGCTGCCTGGACATGGGGCGGCAACACCGCGGCGGTGCCAGTGGTCCATGCGCTGTCGGGGTTGCCGATCACCCATTGCACCCCCTCCGGATTCACGCCGATGTGGCGCAGGAAATGCCGGTACCAGATCGAGCCGCTGGCCCCCCAGGCATACATGCCGATGCGCTTGCCGTTGAGGTCGGCCGCATTGCGGATGCGGCCGTTCGGATTGATGTACAGATCGCGCGCGGTGAAGTTGCGCAGCGGGAAGATCGGCAACCCGACCAGGCTGCGATCACCCTTGTCGATGCGATAGAGGTATTGCCCCATCGACCACTCGCCGCCCTGCACCGCGGGGTCCGCCACCGCCCGGCGCAGCATCTCGCCGCGGTCCGGCCAACTCCCGTTGCGGCCCAGGATCAGCTCGAGGTCGATCCCCTTCGGCTTCACCGCCCCGGTGGCCAACAGCAAGACGCGCGGATAATCCGCACAGGTCAGGGTCAGCTTCAGCGCGGTCATGGCAGCCTCCGAGTCAGTGGCGCCAGCCTGCCACGCAACGCCGCGTTGGCGAAGAGCGGTTTCCGCCCTAGGCTGTTCGGCAACAAACGGAGTGAAACACCATGCCCGACGATCTCGCCCCGCAATCGCTCGACCTGCCGAAGATTTCCGACGACCTGATGCGCCTGTTGCGGCTGCGCAATGCTCCCTTCGGCATGAAGATGTTCGCCGACAAGGGCGAAATGGAAGCGATCCCGCGCATTCGCCGCCCGACCAACGTGCACACGCTGGACCAGGTGGTGGGCCAGGCCGCGCGCCTCGGCTGGACGGTCGGCATTACCTCCGAAGACCTGGTCGGCGCCCAGTGCCGCGCTGTGGTCGGGCTGGGGATGGCCAAGGACGACACCTGGAAATCCGGCAAGAGCATGATCGGCGTGTGGTACTCCACGCCGGAGGATGCCGCCGCCCATCAGGCGAGCATGACCGTGGTGCCGGACGGGCAGTACGAGGCGCTGGCGGTCTCGCCGCTCGGTGCCGGACGGTTGAGCCCGCCGGATATCGCGCTGTTCTATGCCACGCCCGGGGCGATGATGTATTTCATCAACGGGCTGCAATGGGCCGGCTACAAAAACTTCGAATGGGGCGTGGTGGGCGAAAGCTCGTGCGCCGATAGCTGGGGCCGGGCGCTGTCCACCCGCACGCCGTCGCTGTCCATCCCGTGCTTCGCCGAGCGGCGCTATGGCGGAGTGCTGGATGACGAGATGCTGATGGCGCTGCCGCCGGCCTATATCCCGAAAGCGGTTGCGGGCATGGAGGCGCTGTCGAAGAATGGGCTGCGCTACCCGTTTCCGCAGTATGGCATCCAGATGGATGTGCGCGAGGGCATGGGCCGCAGCTATCCCGATCGCAACAAGAAGTAGGAGCATTTCGTGGCCGTTCACGCCCTTGCCGCCAGCCCGGACACCGTGTCGATCGGATTGTTCGATGCGACCATCAAGCCGGTGCTGACCATCGCATCGGGCGATACGGTGGATGTGCAATGCGTGTCCGGCCGGCCTCAGGTGATGCCGCCGGCGGGCTCGGGGATGACGGTGCCGCCGGCCCTGGCCGCCATCCTGGATGCGGTGGGCGGCAAGCGGATGGCCGGGCATATCATGACCGGTCCGATCGCCATCGCCGGTGCGGTGCCGGGCGATATGCTGGAGGTCCGTATCGACGACATCACGCCGGGGGCTGACTGGGGCTACAACCTGATCGCGCCGCTGATGGGAACGCTGCCGGAGGATTTCCACGAGTATGTGCTCATGCATATCGCGGTGGATCGGGAGCGCCGGACGTGCCGGCTGCCGTGGGGTACCGAGTTGCCGCTGGCGCCGTTCTTCGGGGTGATGGGTGTGGCGCCGCCGCCGGCGTTTGGCACGATCATGTCCAAGGAGCCGCGGCTGCATGGCGGCAACATGGACAACAAGGAATTGGTGGCCGGCTCCACGCTGTTCCTGCCGGTGTGGGTGGAGGGGGCGAACTTCTCGGTGGGCGATGGGCATGGCGTGCAGGGCGATGGCGAGGTGTGTGTCACCGCGCTGGAGATGTGCCTGAACGGGCGGTTCACCTTTGTGTTGCACAAGGGTGCGGGGCTGAAGCTGCCGCGGGCGGAGACGCCGACGCATTTCATTTCGATGGGCATGCACGAGGATCTGGACCAGGCTATGAAGACGGCGTTGCGCGAGATGATCAGCTTCATCTGCGGGCGGTCGAACCTGTCGCGGGAACAGGCCTATCAGTTTTGTTCGCTGGCGGTGGATTTCCACGTCACCCAGACGGTGAACGGGGAGAAGGGCGTGCACGGCATGTTGAAGAAAGGCCTGCTGTTCTAGGCGGGTTTCGCAAACGGGGAATACGCGAATGAAAATCGGCGCGGCGATGTTCTTTACCGACTACTCGATGACGCCCGGCGAATTGGGCCGGGCGCTGGAGGAGCGCGGGTTTGATTCCGTGTGGGCGCCGGAGCATTCGCATATCCCGGTGAGCCGGGATTCGGCGTTTCCGTCCGGGGGCGAGTTGCCGAAGAAATACTATGACGCGATAGATCCTTTCGTTGCGTTGACGGCGGCGGCGGCGGCGACCTCGACCCTGATGGTGGGGACCGGGGTGTGCCTGGTGGTGCAGCGGGATCCGATCCAGACGGCGAAGCTGGTGGCATCGATCGACCAGGTGTCTGGCGGGCGGTTCCTGTTCGGGGTGGGCGACGGTTGGAATGCCGACGAGATGGCAAACCATGGCACGGCGTTCAAGACCCGGCACAAGCTGGCGCGCGAGCGGATCGAGGCGATGAAGGTGATCTGGACCCAATCCAAGGCGGAGTATCACGGCGAGTTCGTCAATTTCGATCCGATGATGGCCTGGCCGAAGCCTGTGCAGAAGCCGTATCCGCCGATCCTGGTGGGTGGGGCGTTTCCGTATGGCGCGCGCCGCGCCTTGCGGTACGGCGATGGGTGGATGCCGCATCGGTCGCGGCCGCAGTATCCGAATGTTGCCGATCTCATTCCGCAGTATCGCGAGCTGGTGGCGGCGTCCGACCGCGATCCGGCCAGTGTGCCGGTGACGATCTGGGGCGCCGAGGAGGATATGGCGATGCTGGAGCGGGATCGTTCGTTGGGCGTGGTGCGGGTGATCGTCAGCCTTGAGAGTGCCAAGGCTGACGTTATCCTGCCGGAGTTGGATCGGTGGGCCGGACTGATCCGCAAGCTTGGCTAGATGATGGGTGGATGTTTGGCGACCCCGGCTTCGCTGATGTCGGTGCCCCAGCCCGGGGCATCCGAGACGACGTAGGCGCCGTTTTCGAAGGTTGGGGCGATGGTGACGAGTTCGTCGCGCCAGGGGGCGCTGTCGATGTCGATTTCCATCACCGCGAAGTTGGGGATGGTGGCGCTGAAATGCGCGCCGATGGCCGAGGAGAGGTGGCCGGAATAGTTGTGCGGCGCGCAGTTGACCTCGTAGGCGTCGGCCATGGCGGCGATTTTGAGCGATTCGAAGTAGCCGTTCCAGATGACGTCGACGATGGCGACGTCTACCGAGTAGGCGTCCAGGAATGGGCGGAAGCCGCGGCGGTGGATGACGGATTCGAGTGAGGCGATGGGGCAGGGAGCGGTGCCGCGGATCACGGCGAGGCCCTGGGGGTCCCAGGTGTCGAGTTCGAGCCAGGCGAGGTCGAAGGGTTCGACGGCCTGGGCGATCTTGAGGTAGCCTGCGGTCTTGAAATTGTAGTTGGTGTCAGGTGCAGGCCCATGTCGGGGCCGGCGCCGTCTCGGAAGGCCTGCAGGGTGCGGCGGACGGCTTCGAGGACTTCGCGCGGGGCGTTGAGTTCGGGATGGCCGTCGGTGCGGCCGAAGCCGGCGCCGTAGACGCTGGGGGTGTCACAGTCCAGGCGCAGGATGTTGGTTTTCAGGGCCTTGAAGCCGAGTTTTTTGACTTCCTCGCCGAGGCGGGCGACCTGGTCATAGGTGCGGAACTGGGGCACGCCCATGACCTCGTGGCTGCGGACGCGGTAGGTGCCGCAATGGGAGAAGTAGACCGGCAGGCGGTCGCGGACTTTGCCGCCGAGGAGGTTGTAGACCGGGACGCCGAGGGATTTGCCCTTGATGTCCAGGAGCGCGTTCTCGATGGCGGCCATGGCGCGCTGGTTGACGCCGCCCGGGGCCTGGATGGTGCGGCTGGCCAGGTGGGACATGATGTATTGGATGCGGTGCGGGTCCTGGCCGTTGACCAGGTCCGAGAGGCCCTTGATGATGTGGGTCAGGCCGCGGGAGCCGTCGGCCTCGGTGTATTCGGACCAGCCGACGATGCCGTCGGTGGTTTCCATGCGCAGGAAGGAGAAGTTGCGCCAGCCGGCGCTGGCGTGCAGGTCGTCGATGCGCTTGATTTTCATTGTGCGGTTCCTCCGGGTTTTGGCGGGAGTTTGGCATGGATGGGGCGTTGCCGATTCCTTCGGGAGTATTTGGAAAATTGTCGGAATAAACCGATATCGGAATGAAAATAGCACCTGTCTCCCGTGGCCTCAAAGGTCGAATTTTTTCCAGGCGCGGGCAGCTGCACTAACATAGGCGGGGAGGGGGCGGCGCAGGGGTTCGGGATAGTGCGGCGGCTTGGGCGCTGTCGGGCGCGGCTGGGGCTTGGGGCGGGGCGGCAGGCGCAGGCAGTCCGGCGGGGTGAGGCCGAGCATGCGGCAGAGCGGGCGCAGGATGCGGCCGGCTTGCGGGGCGGCGGCGAGGAAGGCGGGGAGTGCTGGGTCGTGGAGCAGGATTTCGATCATGCCGCCGCAGGGGGCGGCTTCGGGGATGCGGCGATTGATCGAGCCGCGTCCGGCGGGCAGGCGGGGGATGGGTTTGGCGCTATGCGGCCGGCCGGCGCGCGACAGGCGCGGGGCGGGCAGGGTGCCGGCGTGCCAGCGGGCAAAGAGGGCGGCGAAGCGGGCGGCCATGCGGGAGAGGCGGGCAGTTATACCAAGTCTCCCTGATCAGAACCTGTGCGCCCACTCGCGCATGCCGATGGACATGATGCGCCACGGCTGCGCTTCTAGCTTGTTCCATGTTTCGCAACAGTGATCGTCGAGATCGTCTTCGTTGAGAAAGATGCGGTTGGAGAGCCAGTTGTCGCGCAGGAACTGCCATATGTTCTCCTGCGGGTTGAGCTCTGGGCACTTGGCCGGCAGCGGCACGATGGTGGGCACCTCTAAAAATTCGCCTGGCCCCCAGCCT
>CAXNGD010000029.1:0-14003 GCA_964201575.1 Acetobacterales bacterium
GCGCCACTACCTCGACCGTCAAGGGCGGCCTCGGCTCAGCCAGCGTGAAGATGCAGGAAGGCTACACGGTGGCCGCCCTCGTCGCCGTCAACGCCGTCGGCACCGCCACCATCGGCGACGGCCCGCATTTCTGGGCCGCCCCCTATGAAGTCGGCCAGGAATTCGGCGGCCTAGGCCTGCCACCGCGCATCACGCCGAACGACATCGCCCCCCGCCTGAAGGGCATGCCCCCGCCCGCCACCGCCACCACAATCGGCCTGATCGCCACCGACGCCACGCTGACAAAAGCCCAGTGCAAACGCCTGGCCATCATGGCCAATGACGGCCTCGCCCGCGCCATCCTGCCCGCCCACGCCCCGGGAGACGGCGACACCGTCTTCTCCGCCGCCACCTGCGCCCTGCCTCTCGCCGACGAATTCGACCTCACCCTGATCGGCCACGCCGCCACCCTGGTCTTCGCCCGCGCCATCGCCCGCGCGGTCTACGAAGCCACCGCCCTGCCCTACCCGCCCGGCCTCAAATCCTGGAAAGACCGCTGGGGCTAGCCGATGCCGAGATCAGGGAAGGTCTGGAACTCCAGCATGTAGCCGTTCGGGTCCTTCGCCATGAACCCGGTCACCCCATAGGCCGTGCTGAACTTCACCGGCCCGTCCGGCGTGACCCCGTTCGCCACCAGATGCGCATGCCACGCAGTGGGATCGGGCACCACGAAGCTCACGATAACGCCCTTCGGCTCCACATAGCGCCCTGCCCGCACCTGGCACACGCCCAGGTAACAGGCCGGCCCCTTCTGGAAGATCTTGCACCCGCCGCCATTCTCGCCCTTCTGTTCGGCCATCAGCACCAGCCCCAGCACCTCGGCATAGAACGCCGCCGTCGCGGCCAAATCCGGCGTGTAGATCCAGGTGATCGAACGCGCGACAGCGGGATGGGCCATGGGCAGATCCTCAGAAATCGAGATTGGCGTAGTGCTCGGGCGGCGTCATCCCGGACACCCGCTCGGTCAACAGCGGCCGGAAGCTCGGACGGGACTTCATCCGCGCATACCATTCGCGCGCCGCCGGTGCGCGCTGCCAGTCGACATCGCCGGTGAAGTCCAGCACCGACAGATGCGCCGCCGCCGCAAAATCGGCCAGCGAGATGGTCGCCCCGGCCAGATACCGCCGGTGCTCGGCCAGCCAGCCGAGATAGTCCAGATGTGCCTTGATATTGGCATAGCCAATCCGCAGCAGCGCGGCATCGGGGTGCCCGCGCCCGGACAGGCGCTTCATGAATTTTTCGCCCGCCAGGTTGCGCGTGACCTCGGCATCGAACTTCTCGTCAAACCAGGCCAGCAGCCGCCGCACCTCCACCCGCTCGGCCAGCGTGGTGCCCATCAGCGGGGTGTCGGGATACGCCTCCTCCAGATACTCGCAGATCACCCCGGAATGCGGGATCGCCAGCCCGTTATCCTCCAGCAGCGTCGGCACGGTCCCCGCCGGATTGAGATCGAGATACTCCTCGCGCGGCTCCCAGACCTTTTCCAGCCGCAGCTCGAACGGCAGCTTCTTCTCGGCCAATACCAGCCGGACCTTGCGGCATGTGGGCGAAAGCGGGAGATGGTAGAGATAGCGCATGCGTCGTTATCGCACCGCAATGCAGCGCCGCCAACCGTGCTCAGGCGGCAACCTGCATCCCGGCCTGCACTTCGGCCAGGATCTCGAACGACCGGCGCCGGGCCTTATGGTCAAAGATCTGCGCAGTCACCATCAGCTCGTCCGCACCAGTCCGGGCGATGAAGGCTTCCAGACCCTGGCGCACCGTTTGCGGCCCGCCGACGATGGCGCAGGACAGCGAGTGGTCGAGCATCATCCGCGCCCGCGGATCCAGCAGCACCTCGAACTCGTCAACCGGCGCCGGCAGCTTGCCCGGACGGCCGGTGCGCAGGTTGATGAAGGCCTGTTGCAGCGAGGAGAACAGCCGCCGCGCCTGGGCATCTGTCTCGGCGGCGAAGACGTTGAGCCCGAGCATCACGCGCGGGGCGGCGAGGTACTCGGACGGCCGGAAGCTCCCCCGATACAGCGCGATCGCCTGTTCCATCTGGGCCGGCGCGAAATGCGAGGCAAAAGCATACGGCAGTCCGAGGGCAGCGGCGAGCTGCGCGCCATAGGTGCTGGAGCCGAGGATCCAGACCGCCACGTCCAAACCGGCCCCTGGCACCGCCTGGAGCGCCTGTCCGGGCATCGCGGGGCGGAAGTACTCCATCAGCTCCATCACATCGCGCGGGAAGTCGTCTTTCTGGCTCAGGCTGCGCCGCATGGCATAGGCCGCCGCCTGGTCGCTGCCGGGGGCACGGCCAAGGCCAAGATCGATGCGGCCGGGATAGAGTGCTGCCAGGGTGCCGAATTGTTCGGCGATCAGCAGCGGCGCGTGGTTCGGCAGCATCACCCCGCCGGCGCCGATCCTGATCCGGCTGGTGCCGTGCGCCACATGCGCCAGGGCAACTGCGGTCGCGGCACTGGCGATGCCGGGCATGTTGTGGTGCTCGGCCATCCAATAGCGCGCATAGCCCAGCGCCTCGGCATGGCGGGCCAGGTCGGCGGAATTCCGCAACGCCTGGCTGGCGTCGCTGCCTTCGGGAACGGGGGCAAGGTCGAGGACTGAGAGTGGAACCATGGCACAGGTATACCGCCCGGCATCCGTCGGCGCATAGGGTGCCGGTGCCTAGCGCCGTCGGCCGATCCAGCGATTGACCCGCAGGCGATACTCCCGCCACGCGGCGCCGAACCGCGCATTGAGATGGGCCTCCTCGCGGGCGATGGCGAAGTGGCTGGTGAACGCCGCCGCGAGGAAGGCGGCCGGAATGAGCCAGGCGATGCCGAAGGCCAGCCCGCCGCCGAACAGGAGGCAGGTGTTGCCGAGATAGATCGGGTTGCGCGAGAACGCGAACGGGCCATGGGTGATCAGCGATGTGGCGGCGCGGTGCGGCAGGATGTTGGATTTCTGCCGCCACATCGTCGCCATGGCCCAAAGGTCCAGTGCCACGCCGGCCAACAGCAGGATGTTGCCGAGAAACCGCACCGCCGGCCAATGCGCACCGACCCATCCCGGCGGCAGCGGCGCAGCGCGATCGAGCAGCAGCGCCAGCAGCGCCGCACCGCCATAAAGCAGCGGCGGCCAGGGGATGGTGTTCGGCGTGGCGCGGCGATCCTGGTCCATGGCGCGCAGCATAGCCGATCCCGCCATCCGCAGGGTGCCTGTATTGACCCGCGCGCGGCGGGCCGCCCATGATTTGCGGTACGAAAGGCTGCTGCAAAGGCGGCGGGATGGAGGAAGACGTGGCAAGCGCGTTGGCGGGTCTGCGGGTCCTGGACCTGAGCGACAGCGTGGCCGGGCAGTTCTGTGGCCGGATGCTGGCCGATTACGGGGCGGAGGTTCTGCTTGTCGAGCCGCCGGGCGGGTGCGCGATGCGGCGGGCGAGGCCGCTGGACGCCGATGGCGGATCCTTCGCCTTCCTGCATCTGAACACCGGCAAGGGGTCGGTGGTGCTGGATGCCACGCCCGCGGGCCGCGCGCGGTTGCTGGCGCTGGCGGGCGAGGCCGATGCGATCATCCTGGGGCCGGAGTCCGATCGCATCGCGCTGGCCGCCGCGGCGCCGCTTGCCGTGCTGGCGACGGTATCGCCGTTCGGGACCGATGGGCCATGGCGCAGCTGGTCCGGCTGCGAGATGGTCTACCAGGCGGTGGCCGGGCTGATGCACGGTTCGGGCGATGGCACGCGGGCGCCGCTGTTCGGCTGCGGCGACCGGGCGAGCCATGGGGCGGGGGCGGCGGCGTTCATCGCCGTGCTGGCCGGGCTGTTCGCGCGCGGGCGCTGGGGCATGGGTCAGGAGGCGGCGGTCGATATCGCCGGCACCGCCGCCTGCATGGCCAACCCGACCATCACCCAGTTCCTCTACAACGGCATGGTGGAACCGCGGGCTTCGCGGCGCATGCCGCTCGGGCTGTTGCGCTGCTGGGACGGGTGGGTGGGGTTCTGGCTGCATGTCCACCTGTTCGCGCCGATGATGGCGGCGCTCGGGCTGGGCGGGCATGCCGAGGACGCACGGTTCAAGCCGGCCAAGGCGCGGCTGGAGCATTGGGAAGCCTTCATCGCGGTGCTGCAATCCCATGTCGCGTCCCAGGCGGCGGATGCGGTGCTGGCGCAGTTGCAGTCCGCCCGCGTGGTGGCGGCGCGGTGCTACAGCCTGACGCAGTTGCATGATGACTGCGCCCATCTCGCCGCGCGGGGCTATTGGGAGAGCGTGGCGACACCGGCGGGCGGGCGGACCATCCTGGGGCCGCAATTCCGGATGGGTGCGACGCCGCGCCTGGTTCGCGTCGGGCCACCGGCGCCGGGCAATGTGAGCGGGTTTGCCGGCGCGCGCCGGGCGGTGCCACCGATGGCGCCGCCGGCCCCCGGAACCGGCCCGCTGGCGGGATTGCGGGTGGTGGAATTCACCACCGCCTGGGCCGGGCCGATGGCCGGGCGGATCCTGGCCTGGCTGGGGGCGGAGGTGATCCATGTGGAGTCCGCCTCGCGCACCGATTCCTGGCGCATGCACGGCCAGGTGTTCAACGCCACGCGGTTTCCCGCCGACGGTCCGGGCGCGAAGCCCTGGGATCGGTGCGCCCTGTTCAACTCGCAGAACGCCAACAAGCTGTCGCTGTCGCTCGAGCTCAAGCAGCCCGATGCGAAGGCGGCGATGCTGCGGATCCTGGTCAAAACCGACGTCGTGCTGTGCAACTTCACCGCCGGCACGCTCGACCGGATGGGCTTCGGGCATGCGCGGCTGAAGGAGTTGCGGCCGGACATCATCGTGGCGGAGATGCCGGCGTTCGGGTCGTCCGGGCCGCTGTCGCATGCCACCGCGATCGGCCCGTCGATGGAAATGGCGGCGGGGATGGCGGGGATGATCGGCTATCCCGGCGGTCCGCCCACGGTGACGGGTCCGACCTATCCCGATCCGATCGGCGCGCTGCATGGCGCGGCGGCGGTGCTGACGGCGCTGCTGCATCGCCAGGCGACCGGCCAGGGGCAGCATGTCGAGGTGCCGCAGGTGGAAGGGGCGATGCACTTCATCGGCGCGCAGATCCTCGCCGCCCTGGCCAGCGGCACCGATCCGCGGCCAGGCGGCAACCGGGTGGAGTGGGCGGCACCGCACGATGCCTTCGCAACCGCGGGCGAGGATCAGTGGATCGCGATTGCAGCCACCACCGATGACGCGTGGCGGGCGCTGTGCGGGGTGATCGGCCGGGCGGAGCTGGCGCAGGATCCGCGCCTCGCGACCCTGGCCGGGCGGCGCGCGCATGAGGACGAGATCGGCGCGGCGGTCGCGGCCTGGGCGCGCCAGCAGGACAAGCATGCGGCGGCGTCGTTGCTGCAGGCGGCCGGCGTTGCAGCGGCCGCGGTACATGATGGCGGCGATGGTGCCCACAGCCCCTATCTGGCCGCGCGCGGCTGGTTCACCGACCTTGTGCATGCGGATATCGGCGCCACGCTGCAGGAGGGTTTGCCGATGGCGCTGTCGCGGACGCCGGGCAGCAACCGGTCCGCCGCCCCCTGTCTGGGCCAGAACACACATGCGATCCTGCGCGACCTCGCCGGGCTGTCCGACGCCGAAATCGCCGCCCTGGATGCCAGCGGCGCCACCGCCTCCGTTCCCCTCTAGGAGTTTCAGGATGCCGCGCTACCGGACCGTCCTTTACGAGATTGCCGACCACATCTGCACCATCACGCTGAACCGGCCGCAGCAGCGCAACGCGCAGAGCACCGAGCTGCTGACCGAACTGGACCAGGCGATCATGGCCGCGGGCGCCGATCCCGCCGTGCGAGTGATCATCCTGGCCGGTGCGGGCGATCATTTCTCCGCCGGCCACGATTTGGGCACCGCCGACGAGCAAGCCTATCGCGCGGCCAATCAGATGGAGCCGGGCATTCGCGGCTTCTATGACCGGACCTGGCAGCTTTACGTCGACATGCATTTGCGTTGGCGCAATGTCGGCACGCCGATGATCGCTGGCGTGCAGGGGTATTGCATCTTCGGCGGCTGGATGATCGCCAGCACCGCGGATGTGGTGTTCGCGGCGGATGACGCGATGTTCCTGGGTTCGCTGTTCCAGTATTTCTCGATCCCGTGGGATGTGCATCCGCGGCGCGCCAAGGAGATCCTGTTTCAGGGCAAGTTCATCGATGCCGCGCAGGCCAAGGAGCTGGGCCTGGTCAACCGCGTGGTGCCACGCGCGCAGCTGATGGAGGCGGTGATGGCCTATGCCGGGGATGTGGCGGCCAACGACCCGCAGCAGATGCGCATGGTCAAGCGCGCGGTGAATTCGGCGCAGGACACGATGGGCTTCACCGCCGCCGTCACCGGAGCGCACAGCCACTACATGCTCACCTGGGCAACGGAGAAGGACCCGGGCTACACCTTGGCTGTTCCTGGTCAGGCGCGCCGGCCGATGGTGCAGGTGGCGCTGGATCGATACCGGCGCGACCAGGTGGTCGCCCAACCACAGGCGGTGGAAACAGGACGGCAAGGAGCCGAAGGACCAGGATAGAACCAGGGGCTTCGCCCCTGCACCCCAGCAGGGGGCCGAGCCCCCTGCACCCTCAATTCACGGGGTCTGGGGCCCCCGGCCCCAGCGGGTCGAGGGCAGAGCCCTCGCCTTTCTCCCTTTACTCAAGGACGTCGTAGATGCCCGTCACCCGCCTTCTGATCGCCAATCGCGGCGAGATCGCGATCCGGATCGCCCGCAGCGCTGCTGAGCTGGGTATCGCGACCGTCGCCGTGCACTCGGCGGACGACGCGCAGTCCTTGCATGTGCGCGCGACCGACGAGGCGATGTCGCTGACCGGGACGGGGGCGGCGGCCTATCTCGATGCGGCGCAGATCGTGGCGGTTGCGAAGGCCGCCGGCTGCGATGCGATCCATCCCGGCTATGGCTTCGTCAGCGAGAATGCCGGCTTTGCCCGGCTCTGCGCAGCGGCAGGGATCGCCTTTGTCGGACCGACTCCCGAGGTGCTCGACCTGTTCGGCGACAAGGCCGCCGCGCGCCGCTTTGCCGCGACGCACGGGGTGGATATCGTGGCTGGCACGGACGGTCCGACCAGTCTGGAGCGGGCGCGGGCGTTCATGGCCGAGCTGGGCCCGGGCGGTGCGGTGATGGTCAAGGCGCTGGCCGGCGGTGGCGGACGCGGGATGCGCCCGGTCACCGATGCGGCGCAGCTGCCCGCGGCTTTCGAGCGCTGCGCGGCCGAGGCACTGTCGGCCTTTGGCAATGGCGACCTCTATGTTGAGCGCCTGTTTGTGCATCCGCGCCACGTCGAGGTGCAGGTGCTGGGCGACGGGACCGGGGCGGTGGCGCATCTGTGGGAGCGCGAATGCTCGGTCCAGCGCGAGCGGCAGAAGATCATCGAGATTGCGCCGGCGCCCTTCCTGCGCGCGGCAGTGCGCGACCGTCTGCTCGCGGCCGCGGTGAAAATGGCGGCGGCGGCGAAGTATCGCGGGGCGGGGACGTTCGAGTTCCTGGTGGATGCCGCGGTCGACGGGGACGATGCGGCGATCGCCTTCATCGAGGCCAATGCGCGGCTCCAAGTTGAGCATACGGTGACCGAGGAGGTGACCGGGATCGATCTGGTGGCGGCTCAGCTTGGCATTGCCGGCGGCCAGACACTGGCAGCGCTCGGCCTGACGCAGACAGAAATCCCTGCGCCGCGCGGCATGGCTCTGCAGGCTCGGGTGAACCTGGAGACCATGCAACCCGATGGCAGCGTCAAGGGCGCGGGCGGCGTGTTGAGCGCCTATGACCCACCTAGCGGGCCGGGCGTGCGCGTGGACGGCTATGGCTATGCGGGGTACCGCACCAATCCGCGCTTCGACAGCCTGTTGGCCAAAGTGATTGTCCATGCCCGCGGCGGCGACTTCACCCAGCTTGCGGCCAAGACCGGGCGCGCCCTGGCCGAGTTCCGCCTGGCTGGCGCCGCCTCGAATATTTCGTTCCTGCAAGCGCTGCTCAGGCATCCGTCGTTCCTGGCGGGCAAGCTGCACACCAATTTCGTTGCCGAACACATCGCCGCACTGACCTCTGCCGAGGCGACGGCGGCAAAATGGTTCACCCCGGCCGGCGGGGCGGCCCCGAAGCGCGCCGGCGCCCGGCTGGAATCCCGCGATCCGCTGGCGATCGTCGATTACGGCAAGGAAGGTGCGGCTGAGGAGGCCGAAGCCCCCCCCGGCGATGAAGCCATGGGATCCGAGGGGACCACGCCGCTGCGCGCGCCGATGCAGGGTACCATCGTCTCGCTGAGCGTGGCGGATGGCGCCACCGTCCAGCCGGGCCAGGAAGTCATGGTGATGGAGGCGATGAAGATGCAGCACAGCATCGCGGCGAGCACGCCCGGCATTGTTCGCGGGTTCATCGTGGAAGCTGGCGAGACGGTGTTCGAGGGCGCGGCCCTTGCCTTCATCGAGGAGCGGCTGGACCTCGCCGGCACGGTCAAGGAAGCGAAGAAGATCGACCTGGACTACATCCGGCCCGACCTGGCCGAAGTGCTCGAACGCCAGCGCCGCACCACCGACGCCGCCCGCCCCAAGGCCGTCGCCCGCCGCCGCGCCACCAACCAGCGCACCGCCCGCGAAAACATCGCCGACCTCACTGACCCCGACAGCTTCATCGAATACGGCGCCCTCACCCTGGCCGCCCGGCGCCGCACCCACACCGTCGAGCAACTGGTGGACGAGTCCCCCGCCGACGGCATCATCCTCGGCCTCGGCACCATCAACGGCACCGACTTCCCCGCCGAACAGGGCCGCGCCGCCGTCGCCCATTACGACTACACCGTGATGGCCGGCACCCAGGGTCGGAACGGCCACCGTAAACAGGATCGCTTCTTCGAACTCGCCCACGAGCTGCGCATCCCCCTCGTCCTGTTCGCCGAGGGCGGCGGCGGCCGCGGCAGCGATTCCGACGCCACCGGCGGCTCGGAAACCGACACCTTCTACCGCTTCGCCGCCCTGTCCGGCGGCGCCCCGCTGATCGGCATCACCTCGGGCAAATGCTTCGCCGGCAACGCGGTGATGCTCGGCTGCTGCGACGTCATCATCGCCACCGCCAACGCCAATATCGGCATGGCCGGCCCCGCCATGATCGAAGGCGGCGGCCTGGGCGTCTACCGCCCGGAAGAAATCGGCCCGATGTCGGTCCAGGTGCCCAGTGGCGTGGTCGACATCGCGGTGGCCGACGAACCCGAAGCTGTCCAGGTCGCCAAGCAATACCTGTCGTATTTCCAAGGCCCGATCGCCCGCTGGTCCGCCCCCGACCAGCGCCTGCTGCGCCACATCGTCCCCGAAAGCCGCCTGCGCGGCTACGACATGCGCCAGCTCATCGCCACCGTCGCCGATGAGGGCGCCATGCTCGAGATCCGCCGCGGCTGGGGCCTCGGCATGATCACCGCCCTGATCCGCATCGAGGGCAAGCCGATGGGCGTCATCGCCAACAACCCGATGCACCTCGGCGGCGCCATCGACAGCGACGCCGGCGACAAGGCCGCCCGCTTCATGCAGATGTGCGACGCCCACGACATCCCGATCCTGTCCCTGAACGACAACCCCGGCAACATGGTCGGCCCCGAAGCGGAAAAAACCGCCCTCGTCCGCCATTGCTGCCGCACCTACCTGGTCGGCGCCAACATCGACGTGCCGCTCTTCTTCGTCATCATCCGCAAGGCCATCGGCCTGGGCAAACTGGCCATGACCGGCGGCGGCATGAAGAAGGGCGTCTTCGCCGTCTCCTGGCCCACCGGCGAATTCGCCGGCATGGGCATCGAGGGCCAGGTCAAGCTCGGCCGCCGCAAGGAACTCGCCGCCATCGCCGACACCGCCGAACGCATCGCCACATACGAGAAATTCGTCGCCGAACTCTACGATATCGGCAAGGCGCTCAACACCGGCAGCCATTTCCAGGTCGATGACGTGATAGACCCGGCGGAAACCCGGCGCTGGATCGTCGCCGGCCTGCGCTCCCTGCCGCCCCGCCCGGCGCGCACCGGCAAGAAGCGCGCATGGGTCGATGGCTGGTAACCCCTGGCCGAAAAAGTGCACGCCACCCATGTGATTCCTCTTGCAAAGCGGTGCCTTGATCCGCCACATCGACCATCGAATTGCGTTCATCGCTTTCGGTCGCGCATTGGTGCGCGGACAAGAACATATGGGGGGTTACAAGAACGTGGAACGACGCAAGTTTATTCGGCGGACTGGTTTGGGCACGGCCGCGGCGGCAGCCACCGTGCTCGCCGCACCCGCCATCGCGCAATCGATGCCCGAGGTGAAGTGGCGCATGACGTCCAGCTTCCCCAAGTCGCTGGACACCCTGTACGGCGGCACCGAACTCTTCGCCAAGGTGATCGCGGAGATGTCGGACAACAAATTCCAGATCCGCACCTTCGCCGCCGGCGAAATCGTCCCCGCCCTGCAAGTCGCTGACGCGGTCCAAAACGGCACCGTCGAAGCCGGCCAGACCGCCGCCTACTACTATTTCGGCAAGGACTCGAGCTTCGTCTTCGAAACCGGCCTGCCCTTCAGCATGAACCATCGCCAATACACCGCCTGGCTCCAGTTCGGCGGCGGCAACGAACTCATACAGGAATTCTACAAGCCCTACGGCATCAAGAGCTTCCTCTTCGGCGGCACCGGCTGCCAGATGGGCGGCTGGTTCCGCAAGGAAATCAACACGCTTGACGACCTCAAGGGCCTGAAGATGCGCATCGGCGGCTTCGCCGGCGAAATCCTGATCAAGCTCGGCGTCGTCCCCCAGCAACTCGCCGTCGGCGACATCTACCCCTCGCTGGAAAAAGGCACCATCGACGCCGCCGAATGGGTCGGCCCGTACGACGACGAAAAACTCGGCTTCGCCAAAGTCGCCAAGTTCTACCACTACCCCGGCTGGTGGGAAGGCGCCTCGGTCGGCTCGCTCTACATCGGCCAGAAGCACTGGGATGCCCTGCCCAAGAGCTATCAGTCCATGGTCGAATCCGCCGCCGGCCTCGTCAGCTCCTGGATGGTGCCCAAATACGACGCCGGCAACCCGCCAGCCCTCAAGCGCCTGATCGCCGGCGGCGCCGTCCTCAAGCCGTTCTCCCGCCCGGTGCTCCAGGCGTGCTTCGACACCGCCTGGTCGCATTACGACGAAGTCGCCGCCAAGAACGCCAACTTCAAGAAGATGCTCGACAGCATCAAGGCATTCCGCACCGACGAGATCACCTGGTTCCGCGTCGCCGAAGGCACGCTGGACAACTTCCTCTACGCCATGTCGGCCGCCGGCCGCTGAACCATCCGCGGTGGCGCGCCGCAAGGCCCGCCACCGCCGCATCGGCCAAAGAAAACTGGGGCCAAAGAAAACGGGCGGCGGGATCATCATCCCGCCGCCCGCTTCTGTTTCGCCCTCAACCCACCCGTTACTGCCGGGCCGGCGCCGGTCCAAACGATGGTGGCGGCGCATCGTCATCCGCCTCCGCTGGCGGCGCGATATCGATCTTCACCGTGCTCGGGTCAACCTTGACCTCTCGATCCAAAAGCCCCGTCACCAGCACCGGAAACGCGATCACCAGCGCCACCATGATCAGCTGCAACCCAACCCACGGCAGCGCACCCCAATAGATGTCCGAGGTCTTGACCTCCTTCGGCACCACGCTGCGCAGGTAGAACAGCGCAAAGCCAAACGGCGGATGCATGAACGAGGTCTGCATGTTCACGCACAGCATCACCCCGAACCAGATCAGCGCCGCATCCGCCCCAACCACCGGCGCCAAGATCTTCGCCGCCACCGGCGCCAGCATCGGCACGATGATGAACGCGATCTCGAAGAAATCCAGGAAGAAGGCGATGAAGAACACAAACAGGTTCACCGCCACCAGGAAGCCCCAAACCCCGCCCGGCAGCCCGATCAGCCAATGCTCCACCCAGAGATTCCCGTCCACCCCGGCAAAGGTGATCGAGAAACACGTCGCCCCAACCAAGATGAACGCCACCATCGAGGTGATCCGCATCGTCATCTGGAACGCCTGGATCAACAGGTCGTGCAGCTCCTTGGTCCGCCAGGCAACCCAGCACAGCCAGATGATCGAAGCGAACATCACGGTAAACGCAATCTGGAACGCCAGCGACTTGAACGCGAACGTCCCGATGAACGTCCCCACAAACGCCGCCAAAAGCCCCGCCAGCGCCACGTTCTTGTCGAACGTCGACAGCGGCGCATTGCGCACAACCGCCAGCACAATCGCCCCGATCGCCCCCATGGCACCCGCCTCGGTCGGCGTCGCCAGGCCCATCATGATCGTGCCCAGCACCAGGAAGATCAGCACCGAGGCCGGAATGATCCCCCACATCGCCTTGATCAGCAACGGCCACCCGGTCAGCGTCCGCACCACCGGCGGCAGGTGATCCGGCCGGAACAGCGACAGGAAAAACGTATACCCGGCAAACAACGCGATCTGCACCAGCGACGGCCCCCACGCCCCCAGATACATGTCGCCCACCGACTTGCCAAGCTGATCGGCCAGCACAACCAGCACCAGCGACGGCGGCACAACCTGAGTGATCGTCCCCGATGCCGCCAACACCCCGGTCGCGTAACGAATATTGTAACCGGCGCGCATCATCACCGGCATCGTGATCAGCGCCATCGCAATCACCTGTGCCGCAACCGTCCCGGTGATCGCGCCCAGGATGAACCCAACAATGATCACCGAATACCCAAGCCCGCCGCGCAACGGCCCGAACAGCTGGCCCATGCTCTCCAGCATGTCCTCCGCCAGCCCGCACTTCTCCAATATCGCGCCCATGAAGGTGAAGAACGGAATCGCCAGCAACAAATCATTGGACAGAATACTGCCAAACACCCGCCCGGGGATCGCCTGCAGGAACGGCAGGGTGAAGAACCCCTCCTCGATCGCAATGAAGCCGAAAAACAGCCCGACCGCCGACAGCGAAAACGCCACCGGAAAGCCGAACAGCATGAACACCACCAGCCCCGCAAACATCAGCGGCGGCATCAACTCCAGCGGGATCATTGCAGCGGCCTCTCGTAATGCGACTCAAGATCCAGAATATCGTGCCCCTGCAAGGCCGCGATCCGCTTGATCAGCTCGGACATCCCCTGAAACGCCAGCAACACAAAGCCCACCGGGATCAGGATCTTCACCGGCCAGCGCAACAGCCCGCCCGCATTGGTTGAAACCTCGCTGGGATAGGATTGCAGGAAGAACGGCCAGGACAACCACGCCAACAGCAAACAGGTCGGGATCAGGAACAGCACGATCCCGGTGATATCCACCCAGATCTGCCCGCGCCGGCTCAGCGTCATGTACCAAAGGTCAACCCGCACATGCTCGTTCTTCTTCAGCGTATAGCTGGCCCCGAGCATGACCACACAGGCAAACATGTACCACTGCACCTCCAGCCACGCATTCGAGCTGGTGTCATAGGCATAGCGCACCATGGCATTGCCCGCGCTGACCACACAGGCCAGCAGGATCAGCCAGTCGCAAATCTTGCCCAGGAACTGGTTGACCCAGTCCACCAGGCTGCTGAACGCAAGAAAAGGTTTCACCCGCGGCGCCTCGTCCCTGTCAAATTTTGGGCCAGGCCGAATCTGGGCCAAGCCATCGGAGCCATTCAAAGAACCGTCGACGATGTTCTTTACCAAGTGTTGCGCAAAACGGAAGCGATTGTCGCGCGCCTTTTGCTTGGCGGATTCAAGTTTGGGAGCGAACGTCGCCGGGGGGCGTGTTTCCTGCCGCGGCTGCGGCAGCGAGAAGGCTGGCAAATTGCTCGCCTGGAGTGGCGGAGTCGAGCGTTTTCCTGGGGCGGTCGTTGAGGCTGGCGGCCACCATGTCGAGGTCGTGCTGGTTAAGGGCGGATAGCGACATGCCTTTGGGGTAATACTGGCGCAGCAGGCCGTTGGTGTTCTCGTTTGAACCGCGTTGCCACGGT
>CAXNGD010000030.1:0-13822 GCA_964201575.1 Acetobacterales bacterium
ACATAAACGTCGCCTGTGTATCGGATATTTCCTCCAACCCGCTGCGAATTGCTTGAGGGGCTCCTGGCGGGGAATGAAGCGAACCCCAAAACAAGGTGGATACAGGCCCGGCCAGTCCGGGAACCCCGCTGGCCGACCCAAAGGCGCTCACCATCGGGCCACGGTAGCCATCGAGGCCCTGCTGGAGGGGCAGGGCGGGGGCCATCGCCCGGAAGACCATAGAGGCTGCCAAGGCGGGCGACACGGCCGCCATCAGGCTGGTGCTGGACCCAGACCTGCCCGCCAGGGAAGTCGACGCCCATCCACATCGAGCTTCCACCCATCCATGACGCTGGGGGGACCGCAGACGCCCAGCAGGAAGTCCGCAGGGCAGCCTGCTCCGGTGAGTTGCTGCTGGATGAGGCCGAGGCGCTTTCGGGTCTGCTGGAGGCTCGTTGGCAGTCTCTGGAGACTCAGGAGATGGAGGCTCCGGTTGAGTGAGTTGGATTGGCGCGCCAATGCCTCGTATGGCTTCAAATAGTTTGAGACGCAGGATTACGCGATTGCAACTTGCTAGGTCGAAGGCCATGACAGCCCCCCCCAGGTCCAAGCAACACGTTGCTTCACTTGCTCACGAAGCTTCAGGCCACGAGCAAGGGCGGCGTTTTGAAGTCAGGGCATGGCGCGTCAGGCTTGGGGACTGATTTGGGGATCGTGGTCAGCCGAAATCTAATTAGCGGTTTAATTTCAGTAGGTTGATAGAATTAGTTGGCGGATGCGGAGTCCGACCGGATGCTGGCGCTCAACCGGCGGCTGGGCAGCTTCCTGCGCCAGGACACCAGGACGCCGTCCGACCCGGAGCAGGGGTTCGCCGAACTGGCGACGTTGTTGACCAGCCCGTAGCGGCGCGGCGGCACAGTCGGGCATGATGGGGCCGTGATGTCAGCGGAGTGCCGCATGCCCCCGATCGATCCGGACCTGCCCAGCCATCGCATCGGCGGCGACAGGTTGCGCGCCACCATCGCGCGCAAGGGTGCGGAGCTGCAGCAGCTTGGCGATGGCGGCGGGCGCGAGGTGCTGTGGCAGGGGCTGGAGCCGTGGCCGCGGCATGCGCCCAACCTGTTTCCGATTGTCGGCATGCTGGCCGGCGACACGCTGCGTCACCAGGGTGCGGAATATACCGTCACGCAGCACGGCTTCGCCCGCGACCACGACTTCACCTGGCTGGAGGCAACGCCCAGCAGCGCGCGGCTGGAGCTGCGCGACAACGCGGCGACGCGGGCGCGGTTCCCGTTCGCGTTCCGCTTCGAAATCGCCTACGCGGTGCTGGGCAACGTGCTGGAGATCCGGTTTGTCCTGGACAATCCCGGCCAGACCACCCTGCCCGCCAGTTTCGGCGCGCATCCGGCGTTTCGCTGGCCGCTGCGCCGAGGGATTGCCAAGGAAGACCATGTGCTGACCTTCTCGCATGACGAGACGGCGCCGATCCGGCGCGCGCAAGGCGGCTTCCTGGCGGCGCAGCGCCACGCCAACCCGGTGCGCAACCGGCGCCTGGCGCTGTCGGATGATCTCTTCGCGATCAGCGCGGTGGTGATGGACGCGCCGGCAAGCCAATGGGTGCGGTATTCGGCACCCGGGCATGACGCGCCGGCGGTGACCGTGGCGTGGGATTCCGGCTTTCCCAACCTGGGCATCTGGTCTCGCCCCGATGCGGCGCTGCTGTGCATCGAGCCCTGGCATGGCATGGCCAGCCCCGCGGGATTCGACGGCGAATTCACCGCCAAGCCCGGGCTGATGCACATCCCGCCGGGCGAGAGGCGCTGCGCGGTGCATCGCATCGCCATCCACTGATCCGCGGGCGACTGATCCGCGGCCCCGAGGGGCCGGATGGGTGGGGGCGCCTATTCCTCGTCGCGAATGGTGACGCGCGCCGCCCAGAACGCCTGCTTGTCAGCAAGATGCGGCCAGGCCTCGATTTCGATGATCGCCCAGGGTTCGATCCAGTCGGGGTTGAAGCCAAGCTCGGTCAGTCGCGCACGGGACGGCAGGAAGATGCAGTTCTCCTCGTCGAACATGCGGATCACCACCTTGGTGTGGTCGGCGGCGCAGTCGACGCGCCGGATCTGGCCGCCCATCGAGAGGTTGCCGCGCTCCTCGAAGGCGTCCATGTCGCGCTAGGCGGTGGTGCATGGCTTCACCTTGGAGGGGTCCATGCCCCAGGTCTGATTGTCGAACTTCCAGACGCCGCGCTCGCGCAGGAAATCGAGTGTCAACTCGGCCTGGAGCTTGGTGCCGGGGGCAGGCATGCCGGCCCGCTTGGGCCCAGGTGGGACGGTGGCGCCGATCACCGTGATCAAGGTGATCTTCGATCCATCCTTCGATTGGGTGGCGTGTAGCACCTCGACCGTGTTCGGAAGCATGGATTTCAGCAGTTCCAGCACTTGTCTCTGCTGCGCCGCGGTCTTGATGTCGGGCGCCATCCGGGCGCGCCGGTCAGCACTGCGCAGCGCCATCGCATCGTTCAGCTTGCCGGCGGCAATCGCCTTGTTCCAGGCCTGATAGACGGCGAGGACCGCATCCCGCTGGGCGGGCTCGACCGGGGCCGCTTCAGCCCTGGTCAACCAGGTGGCCACCATCGCCAACACCATCACGCCAGCCAGCAATGCGCGCATTGGCCCGTTCCCCTGTCACTTTGAACACATTATAGGCAGAACGACGCCGCAATAGCGCGGCGCCCGGTTCTACGGGTCGAGCCTGGTCACATCGACGGTATTGGCATGGTTGAGCGGGCCGTGGCCGGCGCCATAGCCGGGGGCGGAGGCGATGGCGCGATGGACATAGCGCCGCGCGCGGTCGATGGCGGCGGGCAATGCAATCCCCTGCGCTAGACCAGCGGCAATCGCGCTGGCCAGGGTGCAGCCGGTGCCATGGGTGTGGCGGGTTTGCAGGCGGGCGGAGCGGAACGCCTGGATGCCGTCTGCCATGGCGAGAAGATCGACGACATCGGCGCTGTCCAGATGCCCGCCCTTGAGCAGGACCGCGGGCGCGCCGAAAGACAGCAACAGCTCGGCGGCGCGGCGCATATCCGCCTCGCTGGCGATCCGCATGCCGGTCAGCAGCTCGGCTTCCGGCAGGTTCGGGGTGAGGACGGTGGCGCGCGGCAACAAGACCCGGCGCAGATGCGCAACCGCGGCATCGGCCAGCAGCTTGTGCCCGCCCTTGGCCACCATCACCGGATCAATCACGACCGGAATGCCCGGCAGGCTGGCGAGTTCCTCCACCACCGCGTCGATGGTGTCGCTGTCGCCCAGCATGCCGGTCTTGACCGCGTCGACGCCGAGGTCATCGATCACGCTGCGCATCTGCAAACGAAGGAACGCCACTGGCACCGGAAGCACGCCCTGGACGCCCAGTGTGTTCTGCGCCGTCAGCGCCGTGACTGCCGTCATGGCAAAGGCGTCCAGCGCGTTCACCGCCTTGATGTCGGCCTGGATGCCGGCGCCGCCGCCGGAATCCGAGCCGGCGATGATGAGGACGCGGCCCCTCATCCCGCACCCTGGGCCGACAATGCGGCGGTCTGCCCGATCACGGCGCAAAGCTCGTCGACGACACGCTCGACCAGCGCCTCGTCCTCGGCCTCGGCCATCACCCGGATCACCGGCTCGGTGCCGCTCTTGCGGATCAGCAGGCGGCCGGTGCCGTTCAGGCTGGCCTCGGCGGCGGCCACCGCCTTCTGAACGGCGGGCACCTCCAACGGCGAATCGCCGGTGAAGCGGACGCTGCGCAGCTTCTGCGGCAGACGCTCGAAGACGCGGCACACCTCGCTGGCCCTGCGGCCCTGCTCGACCAGCACGGCGAGCACCTGCAGCGCGGCCAGCAGCCCGTCGCCGGTGGTGGCGTAGTCCGACAGGATCATGTGGCCGGACTGTTCGCCGCCAATGTTGAAACCGCCGGCGCGCATCTTCTCCATGACATACCGGTCGCCAACCTGGGTACGATGCAGGACCATGCCGTTGCCCGCCAGATGGCGTTCCAGGCCGAGGTTGGACATCACCGTGGCCACGATGCCATCGCCGGAAAGCCGTCCGGCAGCATGCCAGGACCCCGCCATCAGGGCGAGGATTTGGTCGCCATCGATGATGCTGCCGCGTTCGTCGGACAGGATCAGGCGGTCGGCGTCGCCATCCAGCGCCAGGCCAAGGTCGGCACCGTGGCGGCGCACCTCGCCACGCAGGAAGTTCGGCACCGTCGAGCCGCAATCCTGGTTGATGTTGAAGCCATCGGGCGACACCCCGACGCTGATGACCTCGGCGCCGAGTTCCCACAGCACGGTGGGGGCCACCTTGTAAGCGGCGCCATTGGCGCAATCGACCACGATCTTGAGCCCATCGAGCCTGAGCCCGCGGGGGAAGGTGTTCTTGGCGAACTCCATGTAGCGTCCGCCGGCGTCCTCCATGCGCTTGGCCCGGCCGAGCTTGCGCGAGCTGGCCATGCGGGCGGCGAGGTTGGTGCCCATCAATTGCTCGATCTGGGCTTCGGTGCCGTCGGACAGCTTGAACCCGTCGGGGCCGAACAGCTTGATGCCATTGTCCTCGAAGGTGTTGTGGCTGGCCGAGATCATCACCCCGAGATCCGCGCGCAGGCTGCGCGTCAGCATGGCGATGGCCGGGGTGGGCAGCGGGCCGACAAGCACCACATCCATGCCGGCGCCGATGAAACCGGCAACCAGGGCCGGCTCCAGCATGTAGCCCGACAGCCGCGTGTCCTTGCCGATCACCACGCGATGGCGATGGTTGCCGCGGGTGAACAGCAGCCCGGCGGCCTGGCCCAGGCGCAGGACGGTTTCGGCCGTCATCGGTTCGGCATTCGCGGTGCCGCGGATGCCGTCAGTGCCGAACAGGCGTCGTGTCATGTCCATGCCGGCATGGTCTCCCCGGTAGCAGGCGGGCGCAACATGTACCGCAATGGGCTACAAATTGGTATCCGGCGCATCAACAGATGTTCACAGCGCGCCAGACCCGCACCGCCTGGACGGTTTCGGCCACGTCATGCACGCGCAGGATGGTGGCGCCGCGATCGAGCGCCATCAGGGCGGCGGCCAGCGAGCCGGGCATGCGGCGGCTGGCGACGGTCTCGCCGGTGAGCGCGCCGATGAAGCGCTTGCGCGACACCCCGGCCAGGATGTGGCAGCCGAGATTGTGCAGCACTGCCAGCCGATCCAGCAGCACGACGTTGTGGTCGTGCTCCTTGGCGAAACCGATGCCGGGATCGACGGCGATGCTCGCCCGCGCGATGCCGGCCGCGTCCGCCGCGGAGAGACGCTCGGCCAGTTCGCGCACGACCTCGCCGGCGACATCGGTGTAGAGCGCATGTTCGGCCATGGTCTGCGGTGTGCCGCGCATGTGCATCAGGACCACCGGCGCGCGGGCCGCCGCCACCACGCCCGACGCGGCCGCATCGCCAGACAGGGCGGAGATGTCGTTGATCACGCGGGCGCCGGCGCCCAGGGCGGCGCGCATCGTGCTGGCGTGGCGCGTGTCGACCGAGACGGCGAGCCCGGATGCGGCCAGGGCCCGGATCACCGGAAGGATGCGCGCCTGCTCGGCGTCCGGCGCGACCGGAACGGCACCGGGGCGCGTGCTCTCGCCGCCGACATCGATCAGGTCGGCGCCGGCCGCGGCCATCGCCAGCCCGGCAGCGATCGCCGCATCGGCGGCAAGGTGGCTGCCGCCATCGCTGAAGCTGTCCGGCGTGACGTTCAGGATCCCCATCACCCAGGGGCCAGGGCCTGCCAGCCCGGCAAACTGGGGCCGCGTCGCGGTGATCAGCGCGAGCGCCGCCGCATGCGTCGGCGGTAAGGCTGAAATGGGCATGATCAGGGCAGGGTCATCGAGCAGGCGTACCAGCGAAAACGCCACCGCCCCCCCGGCAAGCGGGAGGGCCAAGTGGCGCCGGATCGCATCGCGCGCCGCCGGCCCGTGCAACAGGCCGAGCGGCTCGATCAGCTGCAAGGCATCAGCCCGGCTGCGGCGCAGTCCCCAGCCCGCCGGGCGTCGGCGGCATCGGGCGGCCAGAGGACGGCACCGAGGCGCGGCGCGAGTCGGCGGCCGGTTCATCGACCACGACCTTCACCACTTTCTCGCCGCGCAGCACGGTGCGGATCTCGTCGCCCGACAGCGACTCGTGCGCCAGCAGCGCCTTGGCCACGGCGTGCAGGTTGTCGATGTTCTCGGTCAGCAGGCGCTTGGCAGTGGCATAGGCGTTGTCGATAATCGCCTTGATCTCGCTGTCGATCTCGCGCGCCGTGGCCTCGGAGACGTTCTTGCTCTGGGTGACCGAGTGGCCGAGGAACACCTCCTGGCTGTTGTCGCCATAGGCGATCATGCCGAGCTTGTCGCTCATGCCCCATTCCGAGACCATGCGACGGGTCTGGTCCGTGGCCATCTTGATGTCGCCCGAAGCGCCATTCGAGACCTTGTCAGCGCCGAATATGATCTCCTCAGCGGCCCGGCCGCCCATCGCCATCGTCAGCTCGTCCAGGCATTTGGCCTTGCTCTTCGAGTAGCGATCACCCTCCGGCAGGCTCATCACCATACCCAGCGCGCGGCCGCGCGGAATGATGGTGGCCTTATGCACCGGGTCGCATTCCGGCAGGTTCATGGCGCAGAGCGCATGGCCGGCCTCGTGATAGGCGGTCATTTCCTTCTCGGCATCGGACATGACCAGCGAGCGGCGCTCGGCACCCATCATGACCTTGTCCTTGGCGTGCTCGAACTCGAACATCGCCACCACCCGCTTGCCGCTGCGAGCGGCCAGCAAGGCTGCCTCGTTCACCAGGTTGGCGAGATCGGCGCCGGAAAAGCCGGGGGTGCCGCGGGCGATCACCTTGGGATCCACGTCGGACGCCAGCGGCACCTTGCGCATGTGCACCCGCAGGATCTTCTCGCGGCCATTCACATCGGGGTTCGGCACCACCACCTGGCGGTCGAAACGGCCCGGGCGCAGCAGCGCGGGGTCCAGCACGTCCGGCCGGTTGGTGGCGGCAATGAGGATCACGCCCTCATTGCTCTCGAAGCCGTCCATCTCGACCAGCATCTGGTTCAAAGTCTGCTCGCGCTCGTCATTGCCGCCGCCGAGGCCCGCGCCGCGGTGCCGGCCGACAGCGTCGATTTCGTCGATGAAGATGATGCAGGGGGCGTTCTTCTTGCCCTGCTCGAACATGTCGCGCACGCGGCTGGCGCCGACACCGACGAACATTTCGACGAAATCCGAGCCGGAGATGGTGAAGAACGGCACGTTGGCCTCACCGGCGATGGCGCGCGCCAGCAGCGTCTTGCCGGTGCCCGGCGGGCCGACCAGCAGCACGCCCTTGGGGATCTTGCCACCCAGCCGCTGGAATTTCTGCGGATCCTTGAGGAACTCGACGATCTCCTGGAGCTCGCTCTTGGCTTCGTCGATGCCGGCTACATCGTCAAAGGTGATGCGGCCTTGCTTGTCCGTCAGCAGCCGCGCGCGCGACTTGCCGAAGCCCATCGCCCGGCCGCCGCCGCCCTGCATCTGGCGCATGAAGAACACCCAGACGCCGATCAGCAACAGCATCGGGAACCAGCTGAGCACATAGTGGAGCAGCGGATTGTCGCTCTCCTCGGGCTTTGCGATCACCCGCACGCCCTTCTCGGTCAGGCGCGACACCAGCGAGGGGTCCTCGGGGGTGTAGGTCTGGAATGGACGGCCATCCGCCATGATGCCGCTGACAATTCGGCCTTGGATGGTGACGTCGCGCACCCGGCCGCCATTCACATCGGCGATGAAGTCGGAATAGGCGAGCTGCGCCGAGGGCGAGCGGCTCGAGCCCGGTTGGAACAGGTTGAAGAGCACCACCAGCAACAATGCGATGATGACCCAGAGCGCGAGATTGCGGCCGAAGTTGCTCATTCCATTCCCTGGCCACGAAGGCCTTTCAGTCCCTGCCGGGGCGGATGCCACGACTCTGTGGGCGGCACGAAACCGGCCGACAGCACGACAATAACATAGGATGCTTGCACACTCCTTGCACCCCCACCAGTTGCATCGCGGCAATTTTGCCCCACCGGGCTGATCAAATCGGCAGGAACGGGGCCGTGGCGAGCGCCAGAGCGGGACAAAATGCGATGTCAGGCCGGCCGCATGCGCCGGCATCTGCGGCGTCGATCCAGGGTACAGCAACAAGCTCACCCTGGCGCCGCAACGCTGGAAGCGATTGGAGGACCGCGCCGGGCCAACCGTTGCGCGCCATTCCAGCCCTGGACGCACGCAGCCGTGCAGCATCCTCGCCCAGCGCGCCCAATGTCATGCCGGGCGCCGCATGGAACGCGGACGACAGCTGGAACCGGCCATCCCATACAGCCAGCGGCAGCGCCGCCACCGGAGCCGCCATCGCTGCGGCTTCGCGCACAACCAGCAAATCCCCTGGCGCACCGGCCCGACCCGCCGGCAGCAGCCGAACCCCTGCCAGCGTCGCGGGGCGCGGCGATGCGGCCAGTCGTGCCACGGCCGCGGTCGCAGCCGGATAGCGTCGCCCGGCCACGGTGCACAACAAGGCCGACAGGGCCGCGGGCGACAGCGCACCCGGACGCAGCACCGCCCAGCCGGAAGGATGCAGCCGGACCCGCGCTGCCAACTCGACCGCGATCGCGTCGTCCTCCCGCGCCCGCATTGCCCCGTGGACGCGGCTCTCGTGCAGGAGCGCGGCCACCTCCTCCCCTTCGCCGGAGGGATCGCCGATGTTCCGGCGCAACCTGGCGCGCAGGGTGGCGGGATCGCGGTTCGACGGATCCTCGACCCAATCGAGACCCTCGGCCCGCAACAGGCTGCGCAGCCGGCCGCCTGGGACCGCCAGCAAAGGCCGCAGCAGCCGCAACTTCGCGTCCTCAACCAGCCCGGCCATGCACGCCAGCCCGCGCGCGCCGCTGGCGGCGGCCTGTCGCATGCGCAGCGTCTCGGCCTGGTCGCCGGCGTGATGGCCCAGCAAAAGGTGCCGGATTCCCCCCGCGGCACATGCCTGACCGAGGGCGGCATAGCGGGCCGAACGCGCCCGCGCCGCCAGCCCTGGTCCACGCAACAGCCCGTCCAGAGTCAGGATGCGCGCCGGGATGCCGCGCCCGCGCAGCCGCGCCGCGGTCAGCGCCACTTCGAACGCTGAGCCTCGGCGCAGGCCGTGATCCACGACCAGGGCCAAGAGGCTGCCGTTTCGGGCCGCCACCCAGTCCTGGGCGAGCAGCGCCAGCGCCAGGCTGTCCGCCCCGCCCGATACCGCCGCGGCCAACGCTGGCGCAGGCTCGAACGGCGCCAGCCGCGCCATATCGGCGGCAAATCGCCCGGCCAGCGCGCCAATCCCGTCCACGCCCGCCGCACCATCCGGCATCGCCGCAGACGTATCCGGCATCCGCTCAGGGATCAGCGGCACCCCGCGCGCTGCCGGGAAGCCGCGATCGGCTCCCTGAGGTCGGCGCGGGGATTCGGGAACTCAGCCTTGAGCTTGTCCAGCGTCGCACAAGCCGCCCGCTTCTCATTGATCGCGTTGAGGGCGTTCGCCAGCCCCAGCAGCGATGGCTGCGCATGCACGCCGATCTTGTTCCGATTGTAGGTGTCGTCAAAAGCAACAGCAGCACCCTGAAAATCGCGCTTGCCCGCCAAGGTCTGGGCCAGGAGGAACTGCGCATCGGCGGCACGCGGCGAACGCGGGAAGGCGAGAACCTCGCGCGCCGCGCCCTCGGCGGCTGCGTAGTCGCGCCGTGCCAGGGCCGCATTGCCCTCCTGCATCGCAACTTCTGGCGTCCGTCGGCCAGGCCCGGCAGCCGCCGCTCCGGCGCCCGCGGCCGCGCCGGATGTCGCCGGCAGCGCGGGTGGCGGGCGCGTTGCTCCTGCGGCTGCCCCCCCTGCTCCGAGCCTGAAGTTCAGGTCTTCCAAGTCCTTCTTCATCTCGTCACCCTGGCGCTGGCGGGCATTGTCGACCTCATCCAGGCGGCCCTGCATGCGCCGGACCTGTTCTTCAAGCTGGCTGACCCGTTCCAGCAACGCTGCCGTCAACTCGCCGCCGCCAGCGCCGGCGCTGCCCGACGGTCGGCTGAAGATGCTGCCGCCGCTGCTGCCCGAACTGCCGCTGTTGCGCATCTGCTCGCGCAGCGCCTGCACATCGCGGCGCAGTTCCAGCATCTGGTTCTGCAACTGGATCGCCTCGCGGCTTTCGATCTGGGCGCGCGCCGGAGCTGGCACCACCAGCCATGCCGCCACCAGCGCCAGAACGGCCACCCTGCTCATCCACGCCTCAATCACCCGGCCTCTCCCAATCTCTTGTGTCCGATTGTCGCGTCGCACCACCCGAGTATCGCCCATACGCCGCCAAAACGGAACGCCGCGACGCACGGGACTGCCGGTCAGCAACGATTGCCGCGCGCGCGGCCACGCAGCGGACAAAAGAATACCGGCGACCCGAAGGCCGCCGGCTTCATCTTCAGCGCAATTTCTGTAGCCGAAGGCGCCCGGTCCGGACGCCTCGAACACACCAGCCGACGCGATCAGCGAACCGAGGTGATCGCGTTGCGGTTCTGCGACCAAGCCTGCTCGTTCGAGCCCAGCGCGGTCGGGCGGTCCTTGCCAAACGAGATCGTGGTGATGCGGCCAGCGGCCACGCCCTTGGCGACCAGGAAGTCGCGCGCGGCGCTGGCGCGGCGGTTGCCCAGGGCGATGTTGTAGGCCTGGGTGCCGCGCTCGTCGCAGTTACCGGTGACCTGCACGTTGTTCGCCGACCACTTGGCCAGCCACGCGGCCTGACGCTCGAGGGTGGTGCGGGCGTCGGAACGCAGCGTCGAGCGGTTAAGGTCATAGAACACGCGGTCGCCAACATTGGCCACCAGGTCTTCCTGGCTGCCCGGCACCGGGCCGGAGCTCGAAGGCGCCGTGGTGGTGGCGGCTTGGTTGGAACAGGCGGCAAGCAGCGTCACGGCAGCGAGAGCGCCCAGAATCTTGATGTTCATTCGAGTTTGATCCCTGGAAGGAGTGTGCAGCATTTGGGTGCCCACTGGGCAATCGTCACGGCGGGGAGACGTCACGGCGGGCGGTGGAGCAGGCGATCCTGGCCGAAGCCAGGCTCGCCAAAGTACGAATAGCATAGCAGAGAATCACGTCACAGACCCATTCCAGGCCCCGCCGTGTTCTGTGATCGGTCGATTAGCCCGTTGAAACGACTGCGGTCAAGAACTCGTCGTATCGCGGCCAAACATATCTTCCATGACGGATCAACGACAACACCCTGCTGCGGCGCCGCCCGCTAGCTCGGCAGCGGCGACCAGGCGGGGTCGGATGCATCGGTCGGCGTGGTCATGACCCGTTCGTTGAAGCCGCTGATGTCGATCGAGACCAGGCGCGAGGAGAAGCCGCTGCCGCGTGCATCGCGCGCCGCAGTCTCACGCCAGAACATGATCACCCGGCCATTGGGCGCGAAGGTCGGGCCTTCGACATAGAAACTCTCGGACAGGATACGCTCGCCGGAACCGTCCGGCCGCATCACGCCCACGGCAAACGTGCCGCCGGTCAGGCGGGTGAAGGCGATCAGGTCGCCGCGCGGCGACCAGACCGGAGTGGCATAGCTACCTTGGCCGAAGCTGATCCGCTTGGCCCCGCCGCCGCTGCCGCCCATGACATAGATCTGCTGGTCGCCGCCGCGGTCGGACTCGAAAACGATCTGCTGCCCGTCCGGGCTGTAACAGGGCGAGACGTCGATCGCACCGCTCGAATCGGTCAGCCGCCGCGGCGCGCCGCCGCCCACGGGGATCACCACAATGTCCGAGCCCGCCCCGCGGGTCTGCGCCATGATGATGCTGCCGCCATCGGGCGAGTAGCGCGGCGACAGGGTGATGCCTTCGAAATTGCCGAGCATGGCCTGGCGGCCGCTGGACAGGTCGAAGGTATAGACCCGCGGCCGGTTATTGACGTAGCTCATGAAGGCGATCTGGTCGCGCGTCGGATGGAAGCGCGGTGACAGGGCCAGGGCGCTGCCATCGGTCAGGAAGCGATTGTTCTCGCCATCCTGGTCCATGATCGCCAGCCGCTTCACCCGCCGGTCGCGCGGACCGGAGCCCGCAATATAGACCACGCGGGTGTCGAAATACCCCTTCTCGCCCAGCAGACGCTCATAGATGACGTCGGAGATGATGTGGGCGATGCGGCGCCAGTTGCTCAGCGTCGCGGTATAGGCAGTGCCCTGGATCTGCGTGCCGGGCAGCACGTCCCACAAGCGGAACTCCACGCGCACGCGATCGCCGCCCTGGCTGTCGACCTTGCCGGTCACCAGGGCCTGGGCGCCGATCACCTTCCAATTGGCGAAATTCGGCACATCGCCCGGGCTGGCGGCCACGAAGGCGGCGCGATCGATGGCACGGAACAGCCCGGAGCGCGCCAGGTTGTTGGTGATCACCGCCGCCATGTCGCGGCCAAGCTGCGCCGTGTCGCCGCCGACGCCCACAAGGTTCGGGATGGCAATCGGGATCGGGTCCACCTTGGCGCGATCAACGGTGATCTCGGCAGTCTGCGCCAGGGCGCCGGTGGGCAGGAGAAGGCCTGGCCCGGCCAGCAGACCGGCGCCGGCCGCAACCAGCGCGCGGCGCCCGAAGCGAAGCGGCGCCACCGGAGCGGGAGGCGACAGGGGTGTGCGGGAAATCGCGGCGTCACCTGGGGCGCGGAACCCGGGGATGCTGTTCATCTGCTGTCTCTCTTATGGGCTGTATCGAAGGTTGATCCGACCGGGCATTCCTAGCACAGAAACCGGCAGAGGAAGCGGATTGCATGCGGGATCGGTCGCGGAACCCAGCGCCCGCCCGATCCACGCCTTGCGCGGGGTATCCGGTCCCCCGAAGTCAGCAACGTCGGCGGAGTGCCGTGGTTCAACACGCCATATCCGACCTTGGCTGTCGAAGGAGGCGACAATGCGCACCAACGTCTGTCCCAGGTCCTCAGGCATACGCGCCAGACACGCCTTCAGATGCGCTGCAACGGACCCAGCCTCGGCGGGCGACAACCGGACGGTGACATCCGGCAGCCCCTCGGCTTCGGCTTTCGTTCGGACATCGGGTCGCAGCCGTCGAAGGCGCGCAAGAGTCGATTCCATCGTTGGCGCCGTCTGAGCGATACCGGGTTGGGCGCCAGACGATCCGGCGTCACCCGATCCGGCGCCCGGCATGACCGCCGCGGGCGGCGCACAGGACGCCAGCATCAGCATCGCCACCACCGCCCTCACGGTCTGAACCGGAAGGTCAGCACGCCAACCTTGCCCAACTCGTTGCGCGGGATCGGCAGGTTGGCGCATTTCGGATCGCGCACCGCCCGCATCGCCCGTTCGGCAAACGCACGAAAACGCGGGTCGCCCATCTTGCCGCGATCGGCATCGCCCACCTCGGCCAGCCGTGCCGTACCAGTTTCGTCGAAGGTGACGATCAACTGCACGGTCAGCTTGTCGATATCCAGCGCGCCGGCATCCTTGGTCCAGCATTCGCGCACCCGGTCGCCAATCGCACCCGTTTGCTGGGGGGACAAGCTGGCGGTGATGTCGCCCTGGCGGCTGCCGCCGACCTGGAGCCCCTGGGCTGCCGCCGGATTCGGCCGACCGGTGGGCGGCTGGGTCTGGCGCTGCAACGCGCGCAGCCGCGCCATCGTGTTTTCAACCTCGCGCGTATCCGGCGCCGGGTTGGCCGTCGGGTTCGGCTGGGAGGTTCGACTTGGCGGTGCCGGGGGCGGAGGAACCGGCGGCGGCGGCGCAGGTGGTGGCGGCTCCGGCGGCGGCGGAGTCGGCGGCGCAGGCGGGGCTGGC
>CAXNGD010000031.1:0-13610 GCA_964201575.1 Acetobacterales bacterium
ATGGCTGGCTGCCGCTGGCGTGTCAGCACGGCCAGGATCACATCGCCGCTGGCGATGCCGGCCTCCAGGGCTTCGGCGCAGGCGGCTTCGACCGCTTCCAGGCCATGATCGAGCACCGCGCCCAACACTTTGACGAACTGGCGATCAGCACCTCGGGCGCCAGGTGCACGCCATGGTGATGGGCGATCAGGAACGCGCATCGCAGGGCTGTCAGCTGCGGCGCAAGAAGGGTGTCGTCGATTGTCACGCCCGTAGTCTCGGCTGGCGTGGTTAGCAAAGGGTGAAGCTCAGGCTAGCGCTGCGGCGGATGCGGGCGTTGGCAATGAGTGTGGGCGAAGCGCGAGGGGCGCCGGCCTCGATGGACCGGCGCCCCGTTCTCTGCCTGGGTTGCGGAGCAGCTAGACCTTGATGATCTTCTTCGCCGCCAGCGCATCGATCTCCGCGTCGCTATAGCCGTGCTCGCGGAACACCTCGCGAGTATGTTCGCCCAGGAACGGCGCATGTGCCCGCTTGCTGCCGCTCTCGAATGGCGGCAGGCCGGGGATGTTCGGCATCGGCACCAGTTGTCCGACCCCGGGCTGTTCCAGCCAGGAGATGATGTTGGTGGCCAGCACCTGCTCCTCCTTCAGGAACTCGGAGTAGCTGTTGACCTTGCCATTCATGATGGTGCGCGCGGTCAGGCGCTCGCCGATCCAGGCGGTCTGCTTCGCCTTGAAGACCGGCCGCAGCGCCAAGTATAGATCGTCCATGTTGGCGCGTCGGGTCACCGGCTCGGCGAAGCGCGGGTCGTTCTGCAGGTGCTGGACCTCCATCGCCTCGCAGAATGGCGCCCAATCGGTGTTGCGGATCATCGTCACGTTGATCTGGCCATCCGCCGTGGTGAACACCCCGGCCGGCATGATGCCGCGCTGCAATACGCCGCCTTCCAGGTAGCCGGCGATCAGGCGGATCACCGACAGCATCGCGCCGCCCTGCATCAGGCTGGCCTCGATGAAGCGGCCCTCGGTCAGGTTCTGCATCTTCTTGACGAAGATCGATGTGGCGATCGCCTGGAAGCCGAGCAGGCCCGTGTACATGTCGATCAGCGAGATTGCGATGCGATGCGGATGGCCATCCATCTCGCCGGTATTTTCGGTCACGATGCCATTGAAAGCCTGGAGCACGGGGTCCATTGCCGGCCGGCCCGCCAATGGCCCGGTCTGGCCGAAGCCGGAGATCGAGTAATAGATGATCCCCGGGTTGCGCTTCTTCACTTCCTCATAGCTGAAGCCATAGCGCTGGATCGTGCCCGGCCGGAAACCCTCCATGAACACATCGGCGCCGTCGATGAACTTCCACAGCGCGGCCTTGCCCTCATCGGTCTTGAGGTCCAGCGCGACCGCCTTCTTGCCCAGCATGCCAAACAGCGAGAACGAGGAGTGGTCCTCGTAGGTCTTGCCCAGGATGCGCGCCCAGTCGCCGCCGCCATGCGGGGTTTCGATCTTGATCACGTTGGCACCGTGCTGTGCGAACATCATCGCCGCGGACGGGCCGGCAACCCCGCCGGTGAGATCCACAACCTTCAGGCCCTTGAAGGCCGAGTGATAGTCCATTCCGTTTCCCCTTTTCTTAGCAGCGCACATACGGCAGCGGTCACACCGCAGCAACGCCGCCAATGGTGACGTGATTTTGCGCGTTGGCCAACTCTCCCCCGCGCATTTTCGCCAGCGAATTCGCGCAGGGGTCGGCTGGTATCACCAGGTGTCGATGTACGGGTGCTTCTTGCCGGTCCGCGGCGCCACCGGCGGCACCCGCTTCAGCCCCATGGCAATCCACTCGCGCGTCGTCGCCGGGTCGATCACATCGTCCAGCCCGCCGCCAACCACCGCATTGACCGCGCGCGCACTCTCATAGGCGCGGGCCACCCGGTCATCGAACTCGGCCCGCCGTGCCTCGGGATCGGGAATCGCGGCCAGCTCGTTGCGATACCCCAGCTTCACCGAGCCCTCGATGTTCATGCCGGCGAACTCGGCCGTCGGCCAGGCCACGGTGAAGAACCCGATCAGCGTGCTCGCCCCGCACATCGCCTGCCCACCGAGGCCGTAGGCCTTGCGCACGATCACGCAGAACAGCGGCACGGTGATGTTGGCCCCGGCATTGAACAGCCGCACGCAATGGCGGACCAGCGCGGTTGCTTCCACCTCCGGCCCCACCATCATGCCGGGGCAGTCCATCAGGCTGAGCACGGGGATGTCGAAGGCATCGCAAAGCTGGATGAAGCGGGCGGCCTTGTCCGCCCCGTCCGAATCGATCGCGCCGGCGAGGTGGTGCGGATTGTTGGCAATCACCCCCATCGGCTTGCCCTCCACGCGAATGAAGGCGGTGATGATGCCGATGCCGAACTTCTCACGGATCTCAAGCACCGAGTCCTTGTCGGCGATGGTGTGCAGGATCTCGCGCATGTCATAAAGCCGCAGCCGGTTCTCTGGCACCGCATGACGCAATGTCCGCTGGTCATGCGCCTCCCACTTGGCAATCGGCCCCTGGAAATACGATAGGTACTTCTTGGCCACCTGCACCGCCTCGGCCTCGTCCTTGACCAGGATGTCGACCACGCCATTCGGCACCTGGAACGACATCGGCCCGACTTCCTCGGGCGTGTACACGCCGAGCCCGCCACCCTCGATCATCGCCGGCCCACCCATGGCGATCGTCGAGCCTTCCGTGGCGATGATCACATCGCAACACGCCACCATCGCCGTGTTGCCGGCAAAGCAGCGCCCGTTGACCACCGCGATCATCGGCACCAGCCCGCTCAGCTGCGACAGGGTGGTGAAGGTATGGGTGTCCATCGCCACCCGCGGCCCGGTATTGTCGTCGCCCGGCCGGCCGCCGCCGCCCTCGCCGAACAACACCAGCGGCAGGCGGAAGCGATGCGCCAGCTCGTACATCCGGTCCTGCTTGTAGTGGTTGCGCCCGCCCTGCGTCCCGGCAAGCACGGTGTAGTCGTAGTGCACCAGGCAGGCACGCGAGCGCGTCTCGTCGAACAGGTCGCCGTTGATCGTGCACATGCCGGCGATCAGCCCGTCGGCCGGGGTGTTCTTGCGCAACGTCTCCATGTCATAGCGCTGGTGCTGGCGCGCCACGGTCAGCGGCCAGTACTCCTTGAACGAGCCGGGATCGACCAGTTCGGCGATGTTCTCGCGCGGCATGCGGTAGCCGCGCGCCCGCCGCCGCTTCACCGCCTCGGGCCGGTTCTCATCCAGCGTGTAGGCGTGGCGGTCGATGTTCTCCTGCAGATCGGCGCGGATATGGTCGGGATCCACTGCCGCATCGGCCGCGATCGCGCCGCCGGCGACCTCGGCTGGTTCGATGAACACGATCGGATATCCCTCGCGCACCACATCGCCCGCCGCCATGGTCACGCTGCGCACGATCCCGCTCTCCCGCGCGGCGATCACATGCTCCATCTTCATCGCCTCAACGACGGCCACCTGCTGGCCCTGGCGCACCTGGTCGCCGAGCGACACCGAGATCGCCACGATGGTCCCCTGGATCGGCGCGGATAGCCCGATCGTGCCGTCCGGTCCCTTGACCTCGGGCGTGGCCGGCTTTTCCTCCGCCTTCTGCTCGGCCTTGACCTGCTCGTCATGGGCAAACAGGGCCAGGGGATCGCGGCTATTCACCCGCGCGCCGGCAAACCCACCTACCGGCGCCGCCTCGGCCGCTGGTGCCGTCCCCGGTGCCGCGGCAGCGACAAAGCGCTGGCGCAGTGCCGGAGCCGCCGCGAGGTCCTTGAGGTTCTCATCGACCCAACGCGTATGCACCGCGCCGGACAACAGGTCGGGATGGGCAAGGATGTTGTTCAGGAACGGGATGTTGGTGCCCACCCCCTCCAGCCGGAATTCACTCAGCGCCCGCTGCGTCTTGGTCACCGCATCGGCGAAGTTCCGCGACCGCGAATGCACGATCACCTTGGCCAGCAGGGAGTCGAAATTCGCACTGGTCTTGTAGCCGGCATAGCCGAACCCGTCGGTGCGCACCCCAGGCCCGTTCGGTGCCTCATAAACCGCCAACGTACCGCCGCCCGGGCGGAAATTGCCATCGGGGCGCAGCGTTTCCATGTTGACCCGCACCTGGATCGCATAGCCGCGCGGCGTGGCGATCCCCGGCGCATCCAGCCCGACATCGGCCAGGCTCGATCCCTGCGCCAGGCGGATCTGGGTCTGCACCAGGTCCACGCCGGTCACCTCCTCGGTCACCGTGTGCTCCACCTGTAGCCGTGCATTGGCCTCGATGAAGATGAAGGGCTGCACCCCGGCGCGCCCCGTGGTGTCGACCAGGAACTCGAAGGTGCCGAGATTGCCGTAGCGCACGCTTTCGGCGAAGCGCATCGCGGCTGAGATGATCTCCCGGCGCATCGCCTCATCCAGGTTCGGCGCCGGCGCGATCTCCACCACCTTCTGGAACCGCCGCTGCGCGCTGCATTCGCGCTCGCCCAGATGGGCCACCGCACCGGTGCCATCGCCGAGGATCTGGATCTCGATGTGGCGCGCGCGCGGGATGAATTCTTCCACATAGACATCCTCGCGCCCGAACGCTGCCTTGGCCTCGCTCTGGCAGCGCTTGAACGCCTGCTCGATCTCGCTCTCCTTCATCACCGCCCGCGTGCCGCGCCCGCCGCCGCCGGCCACCGCCTTGATGATCATCGTGCCTTCCGGCCCCAGGCTGGCGAAGAAGTCCTTTGCCTCATCCAGCGTGATGGCGTGGTCCAGGCCGCGGATCACCGGCACCTCGGCCGCCACTGCCGCCTCGCGCGCCCGCGCCTTGTCGCCGAACAGGTCCAGATGCTCGGGCGAGGGCCCCACGAAGCGGATGCCCGCCGCCGCACAGGCGCGCGCGAAATCAGCCCGCTCGGCCAGAAACCCGTAGCCAGGATGAATGGCGTCGCACCCCATGGCCTGCGCCGCCGCGATCACCCCATCGACGTTCAGATACGCCGCCGCGCCCACGCCCGCGAGCTGATGCGCTTCATCGGCCACCCGCACATGCAGGCTGGTTGCATCGTCCTCCGAGTGGATCGCCACGGTCGGCAGCCCGAGATCGGCGGCGGCGCGGGCGATGCGGATGGCAATCTCGCCACGGTTGGCGATCAGCAATTTCTTGAAGGTCATGACGGACGGCTCTTTCACTTCACGCAGCGGGGAACGGGGTATCAGATCGCCTTGGTGCCGATGATGCCATCGCTTTCCAGCCCGGCAATCTCGGCGGTGCTCAACCGCAACACCTGGCTCAGGACCTCGGCATTGTGTTCGCCCAGGGTCGGGGCAGGGCGGGTGAAGGCGGGCCGCACCCCATCCAGCGCGTAAGGCGCGCGCGGCACGACATGGCGTCCGACATACCGCCGCTCCGCCTCCAGCCAAAACCCGCGCGCCACCAGATGCGCGTCGTGCAGCAACGCGGAGCCCGGCGTGACCTGCCCGGCAGCAATGCCGGCCGCCTGAAGAACACTCGCGGCCTCCTGCGCATCACGCTCCAGTGCCCAGGCAGACAACGCCGCCGCAGGCGACTCACCCGTGGCCAAAGCCACGCCCATGGCACGCGCCAGCACCGGCAATTGCGCGGGCGAGGCGACATCGACGGCCAGCCAGGCATCGTCCCCGGCACACCGCACTGCCCCGCTCCAGATGCTCGTGGCCCGCTGGTTGCCGGTGCGCGGCGGCGGCATGCCGGTGGCCGACTGCGCAATAATCCCGTCCGCGGCCAGTTGAAACAGGCACTCCACCTGCGACAGATCAATCGTGGTCCCGCCAGTCACATGCCGCCCGTACAGCGCCACCAGCGACCCGCACGCCGCATAGATCCCGGCGATCGGGTCGCCATACGCCGTGTGCTGCATCACCGGCGCCCATTCCGCCTCGCCATGCAGCCACGGCATGCCGCTGGCCTGCTCGGTGGTCGAGCCATACGCCCGGAACCCGGACCACGGCCCGGCACTGCCGAACGCCCCCATCGAGATGTAGCTCAGCCGCGGATTGACCTTCGCCAGTTCCTCCGGCCCCAGCCCCATCCGCTTCAACACCCCCGGCGCGTAGTTCTCGATCAGCAGGTCGGCATCCTCAGCAAACCGCTTCAGCAACGCCACGCCCGCGGGGTTGCGCAGGTCCAGCGTGATCGCGCGCTTGTTGCGGTTCACCGCATTGAAGTTCGACCGTGTCTCGTACGGCGGCGGATCCCCGGCCTCCAGCGCGTTCCAGCCGCGCCACCAGTCGATATGCGCGCAGCCCTCGACCTTGATCACCTCGGCCCCGAGATCGGCGAAGTGCCGCCCCGCCAGCGGCCCGGACCACCCCATCGACAGGTCAAGCACCCGGATCCCCGCCAACGGCCCTGTGGCTCCCGCGCCGCCCACCCCCGCCCTGCCCACTGGTGTGGCGCCATCGCCGCGCGCATGCAGCCGGAACGGCATGACCGGCGCCTCAAAGCCCGGCCCGTTGCCGTTATAGGCCCGGAACGCCGCCCGTTCGCGCCAATGCGGCGTCGCCAGAACGTCGGCCATTGTCGGCACCGGCGCCATCGGCACGCGGTTCTTCTGTCCCTCCTCCAGCATCCCCAGCCCGGCCAGCTTCGCCACCGCCGGCATCAGGATGGCGTCCAACTCGTCCGCCGCCGCCATGCGCAGATCGGTGGTCTCGTAGCGCAGGTCCTTCGCCAACTCCGGCAGGCCAATCAGCGCGCAAAGTGCCTGCCATTGCTGCGGCGTCAGCGCGGTCAAACCGATCCAGCCATCGGCGGCCGGAAAGATCGTCTGCGGATAGACCGGCCCGAAGCGGTTGATCCCCCGCCGCTGGCTCGCCGGCCCGCCGGCAAACGTGCCGGGACCGGCATGCTCGGTCAGGCAGATGAACGCCTCCTGGATGCTGACATCGATCCGCGCCGCACCCGCGCCATGCCGCCGGCCCAACAGCGCCGCCATCGCCGCGATGAACCCCGTCGCCCCGCCGACCACCTGCGGCGAATGCCCCTGCGGCAGCACTGGCGGCCCCTCGGGCGTGCCGATCGGATAGGCCACGCCGGACATCGCCTGGATGATCGCGTCGCTGCCCTGCCAGTCCGCGCAGGGCCCCGAACTGCCGAACCAGGTCAGCCCGAGCAGCACCGGCGAGCCGGCCAGCGTCGCCACCAGTGCCTCGGCCTTGGCCACCTCGCCCGGCGTCTGACCTGCGATCACCAGGTCGACCGCCACCCCCGCCGCTACCGCCTCAGCCCGCTCCTTACCCTGGTCCAGCCACGCCGCATACGCCACCGCCGACGGCCCGCCATAGGCCAGCCTGGCATTCTCCGGCCGATGCGCCTGGATCACCCGCGCCCCATGCTCGGCAAACATCTTGCCGCAATAACGCGTCGCCACATCGCCGGACGCCTCGACAACAACCAGATCGGCCAGCGGTGCGGGCATTCAGACCTCCACGAGGTGGCAGGACGCGGCATGGGGGGCACCGCGCAATGGCGGCACCGAACTGCGACAGGTATCGATCACCAACGGACAGCGCGGATGAAACCGGCACCCCGAAGGCGGATCCAACGCGCTGGCAATCTCCCCCATCGCCGCCGTCTCGCTCAGCACATGGTCGGGATCCGGCTGCGGCACCGCCGCCAGCAGCGCCTGCGTATACGGATGCCGCGGCGCCGCGAACACCTCGCCGGTCGGCCCCGCCTCGGCCACCCGGCCAAGGTAGATCACCGCCACATCGTCGGAGAAATGCTCCACCAGCGCCAGGTCATGCGCGATGATCAGATAGGTGAGCCCGAACTCCGCCTGGATATCCGCCAGCAGGTTCAGCACCTGCGCCCGGATCGACACGTCCAGCGCCGAGACCGGCTCATCCAGCACCATCATCCGCGGCCGCAGCGCCAAAGCCCGCGCAATGGCAATCCGCTGCCGCTGCCCACCCGAAAATTCATGCGGATACAGCCGCGCCGAATTCGCCGGCAGGCCGACGACATCCAGCATCTCGGCCACCCGCTTCTCCACCGCCGCCCGCCCGGGCGACTCATGCGCCAGGATCGGCTCGGCAATGATCGTCCCCACCCGCAGCCGCGGATTGAGCGAGGCATAGGGATCCTGGAATACCGCCATCACCTGCCGGCGATACGCCTTCAGCGCCGCGGCATCCATCAGGCGGACATCCTGCCCCTCGAAGCGGATCGCTCCCGCGGTCGGCCGCTCCAGCTGCAGGATCATCTTGGCAATCGTCGTCTTGCCACAGCCGCTCTCACCCACCAGCGCCAGCGTGCTCTTCGGCCGCACCGAGAACGACACCTCCTCCACCGCCCGCACCACGCCGCGTTTGGTCCGGTAATGCTTGGTGACGCCATCGAGATCCAGCATCACACCAGCTTCCAGCAGGCCGCACTATGCCCGTCGGCCAGGCTCACCGTCGGCGGCGCCTCGGCGCATTTGTCCATCCGCGCCGAACAGCGCGCGGCGAACCGGCACCCCGTCGGCGGATCGATCAGGCTGGGCGGCTGCCCAGGAATGGCCTGCAACCGCGTCCGCTTGTCCCCCAGCCGCGGGATCGCCGCCAGCAGCGCCTGGGTATAGGGATGCGACGGCTGCTTGTAGATCCGCCGCACCGGCCCGGTCTCCACGATCTGGCCGGCGTACATGACCATGATCCGCCGGCACAGGCTCGCCGCCACGCCGAGGTCATGGGTGATGAGGATAATCCCCGCCCCGGTATCCGCCTGGATCTGCCGGAGGAGCGAAATGATCTGCACCTGGATCGTCACATCCAGCGCCGTCGTCGGCTCGTCCGCCACCAGCAGCCGCGGCGTGCAGCCAATCGCCATCGCCGCGACAATCCGCTGCCGCTGCCCGCCGGAGAACTGGTGCGGGTAATCGCCCAGCCGATGATCCGCCGACGGCAGCCGCACCCGGCGCAGCACATCCACCACCGCCCCGCGCAATTGCGCCCCCGGCACAATCTTGTGGTTGCGCAGCGGATTGCCCACCTGGTCGCCGATCGAGAACACCGGGTTCAGCGACGTCATCGGGTCCTGCATGATCATCGCAATCCGCCGGCCGCGAATGTCATGCGCCATGGCATGCTCGCTGAGCCCCGTCAGCTCCTGCCCATCCAGCTTGATCGAGCCGGCCACAATCCGTCCGGACCCCTTCGGCAACAGCCGCAACAGCGACAGCCCGGTCAGCGTCTTGCCCGACCCGCTCTCCCCCACCAGCCCCAGCGTCTCGCCCTCGCCAACTGTCAGGCTCACCCCGTCCACCGCCCGCAGCACCCCGCGCTTGAGATGCAGATGGGTCTGCAAATTCTCAACCTGCAGGACCATCAGAGCTGCCGCAGATGCGGATCGAGCCGATCACGCAGCCAGTCGCCGAAGACATTGGCCGACAGGCAGGTCAGCATGATCGCCAACCCCGGCATGGTGATCGCCCACCAGGCATTGGTGATGTATTGCCTTGCGTCCGACAGCATCAACCCCCAGGAGATGTCGGGCTGCTGAATCCCCAGCCCGAGGAACGACAGCGACGCCTCGAACAGGATCACCTGCCCGACCTGCAACGTCGCCAAGACCACCAGCGTGTTGAAGATGTTCGGCAGCAGATGCCGCATGAAGATCACCGGCGTCGACACCCCGGCCACCCGCGCGAACGCGATGTAGTCCCGCCCCTTCAGCGCCATGATCTCGCCGCGGATGATGCGCGCGTACCATGCCCAGTAGGTCAGAACGATCACCACCACCACCGTGCTCAGCCCGGGCTCCATCGCCGCAGCCAGGATCAGCGCCAGCGCGATCGACGGCACCGATTGCTGGATCTCGATCAGCCGCATCAGCACCGCATCCACCCGCCCGCCGAAATACCCGGCCACCATGCCCACCAGCGCGCCGATGCTGCCGCTGAACAGGATCGCGTAGAACGCCACGATCACCGACACCCGCGACCCCGCCATGATCCGGCTCAAGATGTCGCGCCCGAGATTGTCCGCCCCCAGCGCATAGGCCAGCGTGCCCCCCTCCTGCCACGGCGGCGGATTGAACGCGGCCCCCAGGTCAAGCTCGTTGGGATCGTAAGGCATGATCCACTCGCCCGCCGCTGCACAAACCCCCACCGCCGCCAGCAACACGATCGGCAGCCACGGCAATCCGCGAGCCCAGCCCGGCAAAAACTCAGCGCGCATCGCGGATCCTCGGATCAACCAACCCGTACGACAGGTCAACAAGCAGGTTGGACAGCACGAACAGGATCGAGGTGAACAACACGCCGGCCTGCACCACCGGGAAATCGCGGCTGAACACCGCCTCCACCACCGTGCGCCCCACCCCAGGCCAGGCGAAGATCGTCTCCACCACGAAGGCGCCCCCCAGCATCGCCGCGAAATACACCCCCAGCATCGTTAGCAACGGCACCGCCGCGTTGCGCAGCGCATACTTCCAGACGATCAACCGCTCCGGCGTCCCCAACGCTCGGCTCAGCCGCACATGATCGCTGTCCAACACGTCCAGCATCGCCGAACGCACAATCCGCGTCTGCGCCGCCACCGGATACCACCCCAGCGCAATCGCCGGCAGCACCACATGCGAGGCCGAGCCATAGCCGAACGCCGGCAGCCAGTTGAGGCCGATCGCGAACACCAGGATCAGCAACAGCCCGACCCAGAACGCCGGCATCGCCTGCCCCAGCATGGCGAACACCCGCCCCACCCGGTCGATCCAGCCGCCGCGATGCACCGCCGACATCACCCCCACCGGCACCGCAATCGCCACGCTGAACAACAACCCGAACACCGCAAGCTCGATGGTGGCCGGCAGCCGATCCAGGATCAGCTTCAGCGCCGGCATCTCCCAGCGATACGAGCGCCCAAAATCGCCGGTCAGCGCTTTCTGCACCCAGATGCCGTACTGCACCAGCAACGGCCGATCCAGCCCATGCGCTTGCCGCGCCTCGGTGATCATCGCCGGCGTGGCATCGTTCGGCAGCAGCATCAGGATCGGGTCGCCGGACAGGCGCGAGATCATGAAGATGATGATGCTCGCACCCAGGATGCTGATGGCACCCTGCCACACCCGCTGTCCGAGATAGCCCCACATCGCGCTGGCCGTTCGGCTACTGCTTGATGCCGATCTCCTGCAGCCCGCGCCAGAACCCGGGCGACGGCCAGGGGCTGAACGTCACCTTGGTCTCGCGCCATGCCAGCGTGACGACCGGACGATATGTCGGCAGCCCGCCAGCCACGCGCTCATGCTTGATCCGCGCGATCTTCTTGATCATCGCGTCGCGCTTCTCCAGGTCCATGATCGTCTTAAGTTCTTTGACCAGCGCGTCGAGCTCGGGATCGTTGTGCACCGAGGTCATGCCCCAGCCGCCACCATGGACATAGGAATGCACATGCCCGGCCCAGGCCACCCCCGGGTCCCCCGGCAGGCCATGGCCCCACATGTTGCTGTACAGCCCCTCCATATGCCCCTGCCGGTCGCGTCGGCCGAAGGTGATCCAGGTGCCGTATTCCTGGCCCTGCACGCGGCAGCGAATGCCGACCGCCGTGGCATAGGCGAAATACGCCTCGCCCACTTCTTTCTGATACGGTTCGCGCGGCGTCGTCAGGTTGTAGCACGGCACCTCGAAGCCGTTCGGGAACCCGGCCTCGGCCAGCAGCGCCCGCGCGCGGCGGGGATCATAGGGATAGGGCTTGAGGTCCGGGTCGTACCCGATCGCGTTCTTGCTGACCTGGACATAGCGCTCGCCCTGGCCGAACAGCACCCGTCGGATGATTGCATCCACATCGATCGCATGGGCCAACGCCTGGCGCACCCGGACATCATGGAACTTGGAGTCTTTGTTGAGCGCGTCCATCGAGATATACATGTTGTTGGGCGCCACGAAGCCGGCGGTTTTCACCCCCGGCATCTTCTTGAACTCCTCCACCATCGCCGGCGGCACCGCATCGATCCAGTCGATCGCCCCGGTCTTGAATGCCGCCACGCGGGTCAGGTCCTCGGGGATCACCTTGGCAATGATATGCTTCACCGTCGGCCGGTGTTCGGTGTTCCAGTAGTCGTCGAACGCCTCCAGCCGGATTTCCTCCTTCACCGTGCGCGAGACGAACTTGAACGGTCCGGTGCCGATCGGATTGCGGCCGAACTCCTCGTCGCCGACCCGCTCGATGTAGTTCTTGGGAATGGCCCACAGCGTCAGGTCGCCGGCCACATATGAGCCGTCGCCCTCCCTGAAGCGGATGCGGAAATGGTGGTCATCGACAATCTCGAACTTCTCCACCGCCGCCTGCAGATGGGTCCAGCGCGAGATCTTCGGGTCGCTGGCGCGCTTAAAAGAGTACTCCATGTCCGCCGAGGTCAGCGGATCGCCGTTGTGGAACTTCACCCCCTTGCGCAGGCGGATATCGATATACGGCTTGCCACCCTCCTCCTTCACCTCCCAGGACTCGGCCAGCCAGTTCCGCTTCTTCAGGTCCGGCCCGGTACGGATGAGCTGCTCGAACATCTGGCCGATATAGTACTGGTCCACACCCGCCGCCGAACGCTGCGGATCCATCATCGTCGCTTCGGCAGCGAACGCGATGGTCAGCGTGCCAGTGGCTGGTTTGGGTGCCTGGGCCTGGGCGGCAAACGGCAATGCGGCAAGCAGTGAGACCGCAAGTCCGGTGATCGACTTCATCATCGGTCGCATCCTCCTGATGGCCTGCTCTCAAGGGCGGGCTTACAAAAACTAGAGCACCCGCCTTGGGTGAAGTCAATTGTCAAATGTCGACAATCCGCTGCCTTGCCATCACCCCGCCACTTCGGTACCACACACCCCGCGCTGCCGCATCGGGTCGCCATGTTCGAGAACGATACCGTCACTCATGACGAGCCGACGACCGCCGGAAGGCGGCGCGTCCGCACGCTGACCATCCCGGAACAGATCGCCACCCGCGTCGCCGCCGCCATCGTCAACGGCGAGTACCGCGACGGCGAAAGGCTGCGCGAACAGGAGCTGGCCGAGGCCTACGGCGTTAGCCGCGGCCCGGTGCGCGAGGCCCTGCGCGCGCTCGAACGCTACGGCCTCGCCGTGCGGCGGCCGCGCCGCGGCGCTTTTGTCGTCGGCCTCTCGCTGGACGTCATTGCCGAGGCCTTCAACGCCCGCGCCGCCCTGGCCGGCATCGCCGTGCGCCAGCTCACCCGCCGCGGTGATGCCGCCGAGACCGCCGAGACCGAGATGCAGGCCGCCCTCGACCACGCCGCCACCCTGCTGGACGTCCCGGCCGTCGGCAGCCGCGCGTTCCAGGAGGCGATCAGCGCCACCGCAAGCTGCGTCTACCGCCATTGTGGCGCTGGCCACCTCGAACGCACCCTGACCGACCAGGTCGACCGCTCGATCTGGGGCCTGATGTGGCGCGTCCAGCCGCTCGATTTCCAGCGCCGCGAACGCCGCCAGGAAAGCCTCGACTACTGGCGCCGCGTCCTCGCCGCCATCCGCGCCCGCGACGACCGCGAGGCCGAACGTCTGCTGCGCACCGAGATCCTCGCCACCCGCAACAGCGCCATCGCCGCGCTGGCCGCCATCCGCGGCGAGGAAGTCGACCCGGCGCTGATGTTCGTCGACTAGCAGC
>CAXNGD010000032.1:0-13401 GCA_964201575.1 Acetobacterales bacterium
AGATGACGACGGCGGATCTCGGCAATCATGTCCATAAGCAACACCCCAGATTCTCCAGCGCAAAGGCTGGATGATCGCATGCGCCGGGGTGGAAACTATTGGACGCTGTTTACCCCCGGAATCTGGAAAGTTTTGCACGCTGTTTTACAAGTTCCTGCGCGACAACTGGCTATCCAACCGCATCTTTCTCAACGAAGACGATCTCGTCGATCACTGTTGCGAAACATGGAACAAGCTCGAAGCGCAGCCGTGGCGCATCATGTCCATCGGCATGCGCGAGTGGGCGCACAGGTTCTGATCAGGGAGACTTGGTATTAGCTTCGTCCCCTCCTGATGGGCACGAAGCCAATGGATGAAAGATTTTGCTTCTTTTTTCAAAAAGAAGCGCTTCCTCCCTTCGCGCCGCGAGCCGCCGGGGAGCAATAGCGCTCCCCGGCCACTTCGGTGCGTCAGGCCCAGTGCCACTCGTGCAGGTTCCAGGCGCAGTTGACGGTGTAGCCGGTTGCCTTGATCCCGCTGAGCTGGCGTTTCTTCAGGTTGCCCTGAACCGTGCCCATCTGCGGCGCGAATGGCACCTCCTCGTGCAGGATCTCCTGGATGCGGGCATAGGTTGCCTTGCGGTCGTCGGGGTTGCTCTGGGTCACGCCAAGTTCCAGCAGCCTGTCGACCTCAGCATTTTCGTACTGCACGTAGTTCGAGCCTGCGCCGGTCTTGAGCGGTATCTGCTTGGAGTGCGCCCGCGCGGTGTAGTCGGGGTCCATGCCGACCGTGGGTTCCCACGACACGAGCAAGGTGTCGAACTGGCTCTTGGTGGTGAACTCGCCCCAGACGACCGAGGCCGGCATGTTCTTGATTTCCATCTCGACGCCGATGCGCTTCCAGTTCTGCTGGAACAGTGCCTGGGAGTTCTGTCGGGCGGGGTTCCCCGCGGTGGTGGACATGGTGAACTTCATCTTCACGCCATCCTTCTCGCGCACGCCATCGGCACCGACCTTCCAGCCGGCTTCGTCGAGCATCTTGGCCGCCTCGCCCGGGTTTGGTGTGGGGTCCTTGAGGTTGGGGTTATAGGCCCAGTGGGTGGGTTGCAGGTACGACAGGGTGCGGACGGTGTTGCCGAAGTAGATGTCGTCGATCGACTTCTGCATTTCGCAGGCCATGTAGAGAGCCTTGCGCACCTTGGGGTCCTTGAACTGGGGTTTACCGCAGTTGAAGTAGATGAACTGCACCCAGGGCTGCGGCACCGTCAGCAGATCGCGATCGGGCAGGGCACGCGCCTCGGTCCAGCGGTCCGCCGGGACGCCGCCGAGGCCCATGTAATCGATCTCACCGGTCTTGGCCTGTCCGTACAGGACCAGCTGGTCCGGCACAAACTTGTGGATGAACTGGCGGAACTTCGGCGCCCCGCGGTGATAGTTCGGGTTGCGCTCGTAGATCATGTGGCTGCCGGCAACGCGCTGACGCAGGATGAAGGGGCCGGTGCCGATCGGCTGGCTGTTGAAGCCCGAGGTGTTGATATTGGCTTCCTTGGACAGCAAGTGATGCGGCACGATGTGCATGTTCTGCCACGACCAGGCGAAGGGGATGTACGGCTTGGTCAGCTCGATCTCGATATGCGTCGCGTCGACCACCTTGAAGTTCTTGATCAGGTCAAAGCCGCTGCGGCTGCGGATGGCGATCGTCGGGTTGATCACCGACTGGTAGGTGAACTCGACGTCCTTGGCGGTGAACGGCTGGCCATCGGTCCATTTCACATCGGGGCGCAGCTCGATCTTCCACACCAGCCCGTCGGCCGAGATGCCACCGTTCTCCCGCGTCGGCATCTTGGCCGCCAGGTTGGGATAGAAGTTGCCGCGCTCATCACAGCCCCAGAGCGCGTCGAACATGCAGACTTCAGGGATGTTCTCGGTGCCGGCATTGACCCAGAGTAGCGGGTTGAACTGCACGGGCTCCTGGGTCATGCCCAGGATCACCCGTTCGCGGTTGATTGCCTGGGCGTGGCCGGTTCGCAGCCCCGCCGGCAGGATCAGAGGGGCGGCGAGCGTGCCGGCAATGACGCGGCGGCGGGAAATTCCGAAACCCTTGGACAAAGCCATCGAAGCCTCCTGTGTGGTGTCGACTGGTGTTTTGTTGTTCAAGTATCCATCCGCAACCGCGGGTCGAGCGCATCGCGCAGGCCGTCGCCGAGGAAGTTGAAGCCGATGACGGTCAGCGTGATCATCGCGCCCGGCAGGATGGCCAGCCATGGCACGGTATCGAAGTAACCCTGGGCGTTGGTCAGCATATTGCCCCAGCTGGCCAGCGGCGGCTGCACGCCATAGCCCAGGTAGGAGATGTAGCTTTCGACCAGCACTGCCGAGGCGACCTTCAACGTGGCCGCCACCAGCAGCGGGGCGGCAATGTTGGGCAGCAATTCATGGAACATGATCCGCGCCCGCGAGGCGCCGAGGGCGCGCGCCGCCTGGACGAAATCCTGTTCCTTGAGGTGCAGGATCTCCGAGCGGACGATGCGCGCCACCTCCATCCACGAGGTCAGGCCGATGATCATCGAGATCGAGATCAGCGAGGGCGGCACGAAGGCGGCCACCACCAGCAGCAGGAAGACCTGCGGGAAGCACAGCATGGTGTCGACGAAGCGCATCAGCACCGTGTCGACCCAGCCGCCGATATAACCGGCGGTCAGGCCGATCAGCGAGCCGGTGACGATCGTGGTGACCATCGCCACCAGGCCCACGGTCAGCGAGATGCGCCCGCCATGCAGCAGCCGGCTCAGCGTGTCGCGGCCGAGCTCGTCGGTGCCTAGGAGGAAGCTGTCGCGGGCGACGGGCGCCAGGAACCGCCGCGAGGTGTCCAGCAGCAGCGGATCATGCGGCGCGATGGCGGTGGCGAACAGCGCCGACAGGCACAGGGCCACCACGGTGATGAAGCCGAACAGGGCGAGCGGATGGCCGGTGAAGCGGCGCAGGACTCCCGCCCTGGCGGCGACCACGGGGGAGGCGGCGACGGCGGCGCTCATCCGAGCCGCACCCGGGGATCGAGCACCGCAATCGCGATATCGGCGAGCAGGTTGCCGACGATCACGAACAGGCCGGTGAACATGATCATGCCCATCAAGATCGGATATTCCTTCATCCCCAGCGCATCGACGAACAAACGGCCCATGCCGGGCCAGCCGAAGATCGTCTCGGTCACCAGGGCGCCGGAGAACAGTGCCGGCAGCTCAATGCCGAGCAGCGCGATCAGCGGCTTGAGCGCATTCGGCAGGGCATGGCGCAACAGCCGCTGGCGCGGGCGCAGCCCCTTGGCCTTGGCGGTGCGCATGTAATCCTGGTGCATTACCTCGAGGAAGGCCGAGCGGGTATAGCGGCTCCAGATCGCGCTGATGACCAGGGCCAGCACCATCGTCGGCAGCACCAGGTGGCGCAGCAGGTCGAGCAGGTTGTTCTCCTCGCCCAGTTCATACATGCCACCGCTGGGCAGCCAGCCCATGCGGACGGCAAAGAAGTAGATCGCCATCAGGCCGAACCAGAAGGTGGGGAAGGACAGCGCCACCATCGCGCCCGAGGTCGCCAGCATGTCGAAGATCGAATAGCGCCGGATCGCGCCCAGTACGCCGATCGTCGCCCCGATCAGGATCGCCATCGAGAGCGCGGAACCCATCAACAGGAAAGTGGCGGGCATGCGCTCGAGGATCACATCCAGCACTGGCCGGCCGCCGAAGAAAGTGTTGCCCCAGTTGCCGGTGAACATGCCCGATGCCCACTTGAAATACTGGATGTGCACCGGCTGGTCGAGGCCGAGGACAACGCGGATGCGCTCGATATCCTGGTTGGTGATGGTGGGGTTCAGGGTGTAGACCGCCAATGGCCCGCCGGGGGCGAGGTGCATCAGGGCGAAGCCGATAATCGACACGCCGATCAGCAGCGGTATCGATTGCAACACGCGACGGCCGATATACGACAGCATGGGCGCCTCCTCGCGGTCCGCCGCTCAGGCCTCGTGAAGATGACAGGCGACACTATGCCCACCGCCAAGCGCCACCGGCAAGGGTGCTTCCACCGCGCAGCGTGGCATGGCACTCGGGCAGCGCGGATGAAAGGCACAGCCGCTGGGCGGATTGGCCGGCGAGGGGATGTCGCCGCCCAACGGAACGCGGCGGCGCCGCGCGCCGGGGTCGGGTGACGGGACGGCGGCGAGCAGCGCTTCGGTGTACGGGTGCTTAGGGTCGAAGAACAGGGCCTCGCGCGGGCCGCTCTCGACAATGCGGCCGAGATACATCACCGCCACCCGGTCGCAGATATGGCTGACCACGCCGAGGTTGTGGGAGATCAGGATGTAGGTGAGGCCGAGTTCGCCCTGAAGGCGCTTGAGCAGGTTCATGATCTGCGCCTGGATCGACACGTCCAGCGCCGAGACCGGCTCGTCGCCAATGATCAGTGCCGGGCGCAGGGCCAGCGCCCGGGCGATGCCGACACGCTGGCGCTGGCCACCGGAAAATTCATGCGGATAGCGGCCGGCGGCCTCCTCCGGCAATCCGACCAGGCGCAGCAGGTCCACCACGCGCGCGCGTGCGTCGGCACCCTTGGCCACCCCATGGATCTCGAAGGGTGCAGCCAGGATGCGGCCCACGGTCATGCGCGGATTGAGCGAGGACATCGGGTCCTGGAACACGATCTGCATGCGCTGGCGCAGCGGCAGCATCTCGGCGGCCGGCAGGTGGGTGATGTCGCACCCTTCGAACACGATGCTGCCCGCAGTCGGTTCGATCAGGCGCAGGATCGACTTCCCCGCCGTGGTCTTGCCCGAGCCGCTTTCGCCGACAATGCCGAGCACTTCGCCCGGCTTGACGTCCAGGTCCACCCCGTCCACGGCGCGCACCGAGCCGATGCGGCGGCGCAGGATCTTCGACAAGATCGGGAAATGCGTGCGCAGTCCGCGGACTTCCAGCAGGTTCTCAACCATGGCGCGGTTTCCAGCAGGCGACCTCGCGGTCGGCGCCTTGCTCCACCAGGACCGGCCGGTTGCTGTAACAGGCCGCGTCGGCAAAGCCACAGCGCGGCGCAAACGCGCACCCCGGCGGCAGGTTGCCAGGGGCGGGCACCACCCCGGCAATCTCGGGCAGCGTTGGCTCGGGGGTGCGCACGATGCGCGGCACCGAACGCAACAGCCCCTCAGTATAGGGGTGCAGCGGCCGGGCAAACAGGTCGCCCACCGGCGCGGTCTCGATGATCCGCCCGGCATACATCACCGCCACCCGATCGGCGGTTTCAGCGATCACCGCGAGGTCATGGGTGATCAGCAGGATGGCGGTGCCCATCTCGTCCTGCAGCACGCGCAGCAAGTCGAGAATCTGCGCCTGGATGGTCACGTCCAGCGCCGTGGTCGGCTCATCGGCGATCAACACCGCCGGGCGGCAGGCCAGCGCGATGGCGATCATGATCCGCTGGCGCATGCCGCCAGAGAGCTGATGCGGATAGGTGCGCGCCGCCTCCGCAGGACGCGGTATGCCGACACGCGCCAGCAGCTCCACTGTTCGTGCCCGGGCCTCGGCCTGGCTGAGGCCGAGATGACGCAGCAGGGGTTCATCGATCTGGCGGCCCACCGTCAGCAGCGGGTTGAGCGATGTCATCGGCTCCTGGAACACCATCGACAGTCGGGCACCGCGAAGATCGGCCATCGCGTGCTCATCAAGCTGCATCAGGTCGCGGCCCTCGAACATCACGGCGTCGGCATGCACGATGGCCGGTGGCGTTTCCAGCAGGCGCAACAGGGCCAGTGAGGTCAGCGTCTTGCCGCTGCCGCTTTCGCCGACCAACCCCAATGTCTCGCCCTGCCGCAACTCGAACGACGCGCCATCGACCGCCGACAGCACCCCGCCAGGAATGCGAAACCCAACGCTGAGGTTGGTCACGCGCAACGCCGCCGTGCCCTTGGTTACGGCATGCGGTGCGACGATGGGGTTAGTCGATGCGATAGCCGGTCTCCTCCGCGGCATGCCGAAGCGAGGCGACGAATGACCGCGCGAAGGTGGCGAAGATCACGAGGTCGTAGCTTGGCGCATCGTCACGTTGATGAACGATGCAGGACAGGCCTCCCACGGGCGTGACCGCCACCTGTCCGGGACCAAAGGCACGCGGATGCAGATCGATGCGGCAGAGTTTGCCCAGGACCCACGCGGCGCGCGCGCCCGACAGACCGATCACGCAGCGGCCATGCGTCTGGTCAACCACGGACGCCGCGTCGCCGCACGCCTGCTTTGCGGTGCGAGCCAGCTCGTCTTCGGGGCCACGCGGGGCGACCAGCAACCAGGCATCGGGCTGGATCCAGAGTGCCGCGAGCATTGGCGCGCGACCCTCGCGTCCCGGCCCTGGCAAGGCCACGCCGAAACGCGTCTGCATCGCTGCCACAACGTCGCCCGAGCGCTCGGCGCGCGCAAAGACCTGGACCAGGTCGTAGCGACGTTCGGAGATCCCGACAGCGTCTTCACCGGTGGCGCCGAACCGGCCGGCGACAAGCACGCCAGCGAGCGGCGAAAGGGGTTCAACCACGGACACGGTGGTTCTCCGGATCGACGAAATGAGGGCTGACGATCTCCACCTCGACCGTCTCGTCCAGCAATGGGAAGGCTGCTTGCATCCGGGTCCCGTGACGCTCGGCACCACCGCGCAGCATGGCCAGGCCGATCCAGCCCTCCAGCTCCACGGCACGGGTCACGCTGGTCACCCAGCCGAGGCTCTCGGTGCTGCCGGTCTCGACGAGCTGCGCACCGGCCCGCAGCTTGTTGCCGCGGATGACGGGCCGCAACCCGACCAGATGTGGCCGCTCGGGGTCCGTCAGGCCCGGCCGTTGCGACAGCACCCGGCCGACGAAATCGCCGCGCTTCTTGACCATCTTGCCAAGGCCGACATCGGCCGCCGTAGTTTGGCCGTTCAGCTCGACGCCGGTAACGTGACCCTTCTCGACGCGCAACAGTCCGAGGGCCTCAAGCCCATAGGGCGTCATCCCGAACGCCTCGCCAGCCTCCAGCACGGCCGTCCAGACAGCCAAGGCATAGCCCGCCGGGGTCATGATCTCGTAGGCCTGCTCGCCGGAGAAGCTGATCCGCAGCACCCGCACCGGGCAACCCCGGATGTGCCCCTCGCCGACGGCCATGAACGGGAACGCGGCATCGCCGAGGTCCAGGCCTTCGACAATCTTACTGATGGTGGCGCGCGATTGCGGTCCGGCCACCGACATGCCGGCCCATTGGTCGGTCACCGAGGCGAGTTGCACGTCCAGCTCTGCCCAGCAGGTCTGCAGATAGAACTCCATGTGCGCCATCACCGGGCCGGCATTGGTGCTGGTGGTGGTGACGAAGAAATGGTCCTCGGCCAGGCGCGACGTAGTCCCGTCATCGAACACGATGCCGTCCTCGCGCAGCATCAAGCCATAGCGCGCGCGGCCGACCGGCAGATTTGAGAAGGTGTTGGTGTAGAGCCGGTCGAGAAACAGCGCGGCATCGCGGCCCTGGACATCGATCTTGCCGAGTGTCGAGACGTCGCAAATGCCGACCGCCTTGCGCACGGCGCGGGCCTCGCGCAGCACGCTCTCCCAGTCATCGGCATCGGCGGCAACAGGGTAGAACGCCGGGCGCAACCATTGTCCGGTTTCCATGAACTCCGCGCCACGCGACACGTGCCAGTCGTACAGCGCCGTCAACCGCGTCGGCGCGAAATGCTTGCCGATATGCGGTCCCGCTATGGCGCCCCAAGTGACCGGCGAGGTGAACGGCCGGAAGGTCGGCAACCCGACATCCTGCACCCGCATCCCGCGCGCCGCCGCCAGCACCGCCGCGCCGACCAGCCCGCCGGTCTTGCCCTGATCCGTGCCCATGGTGTGGGTGGTGTAGCGCTTGGCATGTTCAATATGGCTGTAGCCCTCGCGATGCGCCAGCCGGATACCATCGCTGGTCACATCGTCCTGCAGGTCGACAAAGGCACTGCCAGCGACATCGACTTCCCAGAATGGCGTCATCCCGCCCGGCGCCCCGTCATCCGCCGGAAGCGCGACGGCGCCGCCGCCCACACCCATCCAGCCGCGTCCATCCGCGGCTGCCGCCGCAACGCCAAACACCCCCCGCGCCGCGCCAACCGAGTGCTGTGCCAAAGTCGAAGATCCTGGCACGAACGCGGCCAGCGCGTCGCTCCATTCCAGCGGCGTGCGCCCCTGGCTGGCCAACTGGACCGCCGGGTTGTGGCCGCCCGAGACGCAGAGCAGGTCGGCCACCACCAGCGTACCCGCACCGCTCCCGCCGCGCCGGGCCACGCGCGCACCGGTCAGCGCCGTCGATCCCGAGGTGCCGATCACCTGGCTGTCGGCCCAGACGGTGATGTTGCGCGCCCGCGCCAATTCCGCCCCGGCCGAGGCCGCGCGCGGGTCGACGATCCCGGCGATCGCCATGCCGGCATCCTGCAGGGCAAAGAAGCTGGCATAGGCCGCGTCGTTGTTGGCAAACAGCAAGGCCCGGCTGCCGGCCAACACGCCGAAGCGGTTGGCATAGGTCTCGGCCGCGCTGGCCAGCATGATGCCCGGCCGGTCATTGTCGGGGAAGGCGATCAGCCGCTCCTGCGCGCCGGTGGCCAGCACGATCGTCTCGGCCCGGATCGTCCAATAGCGCTGGCGCGGCATGTGCGCCGCCGGCGTGGCAAGATGATCCGCCACCCGCTCAACCGCACCGACCACATTGTGGTCGTAATAGCCAAACACCGTGGTGCGCGGCAGCAGCGTCACCTCTGGCATGGCCGCCAGCGCTGCTAGGGCATCTTCCCGCCAAACCTCGTGCTGTGACGCACTCAACAGCCCGCCGCCAAGCTCGAAATCCTGCTCGCACAGCATCACCAGCTTGCCCGCAGCACCTGCCACCCGCGCCGCCGCCAGCCCTGCCGCACCCGACCCCACCACCAGCACATCGCAATGGGCGTGCACTGCATCATAGCTGTCCGGATCCGGCGCGCGCGCAGCCCGTCCCAACCCGGCACTGCGCCGGATCAGCGGCTCGTAGACCTTCTCCCAAAACGAGGCCGGCCACATGAAGGTCTTGTAGTAGAACCCCGCCGAGAGCAGCGGCGCGATCAGCCCGTTCAGTGACAACAGGTCAAACCGCAGCGACGGCCACCGGTTCTGGCTCGCTGCCTCCATGCCGTCATACAGCTCGGCCGTGGTCATGCGCGTGTTCGGCTCGCGCCGCGCGCCGGTGCGCAACTCGGCCAGCGCATTCGGCTCTTCGGCGCCGGCGCTGAATATCCCGCGTGGGCGGTGCAGCTTGAAGCTCCGTCCCACCAGGCGCACGCCATTGGCCAACAGGGCGGATGCGAGGGTGTCACCGGGATGCCCGGTAAAGGAGCGCCCGTCGAACGTGAACGACAGAAGCCGCGTCCGGTCGATCCGCCCGCCGGCGGCACTGCGGAATGGCTGGGTCATTCCGGCGGCACCACCAGCACGTCGCGCGCGGTGCCAACCGCATGCACCTCATGCGTCATGGTGTGGCGCACCACCTTGAGGAACTGCCGACAGCCACCGGCATGGTGCCACCACTCCAGGTGCCAGCCGCGCGGATTGGCGCGCCGATAGACAAAATCATGGAACGCCTCGGGGGCCGCATCCAGTCCCGGACGCGTCACCGAGGCATCACCGCGATAGTTAAACTCGGCCTCGTCGCGCAAGCCGCAAAAGGGGCAATCGATCCGGATCACGTCACTGCATCCACGGATAGGGGCCGTTGCCGCGCTCATCCAGCAAATGCCCGGTGCGGAACCGGTCCAGCCGATGCGGCGCGTTCAGCGCGTGCGGGGCATCATTGGCGATGGTCCAGGCATGGCACCAGCCCGAGCCAGGCGTCGCCTTGAACCCGCCATAGCACCAGCCCGCGGTCATGTACAATCCGCCCACCGGCGTGGTCGAGATGATCGGCGAGCCGTCGAAACTCATATCCATCACCCCGCCCCACTGCCGCAACCCGCGCAGCCGCGACAGCGCGGGCATCAGCGCAATCCCGGCTGCCCAGACATGATCCACCACCGGCAGGTTGCCGCGCTGGGCATAGGTGTTCCACCCATCTAGCCCGCCGCCAAACACCAAACCGCCTTTGTCCGACTGGCTGACATAGAAATGCCCGGCGCCAAAGGTGATGACCTGGTCCACCAACGGCTTGACCGCCTCGGACACGAAGGCCTGCAGCACATGGCTCTCGATCGGCACATCCACGCCAGCCATCTGGGCCAGGCGCGAGGTATTCCCCGCCACCGCCAGCCCGATCTTCTTCGCCCGGATCGGCCCGCGCGTGGTCTGCACCCCTTGCACCCGGCCATCGACCACATCGATGCCGGTGACCTCGCAATGCTGGATGATGTCCACACCGCGTGCATCCGCCGCGCGTGCGAAACCCCAGGCGACAGCATCATGCCGCGCCGTGCCGCCGCGCCGCTGCAACAGCCCGCCCAACACCGGGAACCGACCATTGTCGATATCGATCAGCGGGCACATCGCGCGCACCTGCTCGCGGTCGACCAGCTCGGCATCAATCCCATCCAGCCGCATCGCATTGCCCCGCCGGGCCGAGGCATTGCGGGCGCCGTCATTGTGGAACAGGTTCAGCACCCCGCGCTGGCTGACCATCGCGTTGAAGTTGATCTCCTGCTCCAGCCCCTCCCACAGCTTCAGCGACCATTCGAAGAAATTATGGTTCTGCGGTAGCAGGTAGTTCGAGCGCACGATCGTGGTATTGCGCCCGGTATTGCCAAGGCCGATCGGCCCCTTTTCCAAAACCGCGACATTGGTGATGCCATGCACCGAGGCCAGGTAATACGCCGAGGCCAGCCCATGGCCGCCGCCGCCGATGATGATGACATCGTATTCCGGCTTCGGCGACGCATCGCGCCACGCCGGTTTCCACCCGCGATTGCCGGTCAACGCCTCAGCAAGTAGTCGAAACCCAGAATACCGCATACCGCCTCGCTGCCACGACTATGCGGGCCATTGCCGGCACCGACAAGCCCATCGTTCCGCCTCAGCCCCGACTGGCCAACCGCGCATCGAGCGCACGCACGGCGTCGAGGATATGCGCCACCAGCCCCGCCGCCGGCTCGCGCGCCAGCTGCACATTGGCCGGCGCGGAGGGGCGGATGCGACCCAGCGGCGCATTGCCCAGCCGGCGCAGATCGGCCACCGTCATCCCCCTGGTCAGCCCGCCGCCAAGTTCCACCTGCACCGCGGTGTGGCGATACACCATCAGATGCGGCGCAATGAACGGCACCAGCGCACAGGGATCATGCAGCGAGGCGCTGTCCAGCCCATGCACCCGGCCCAGCGACGCCAGAAAGAAATCCAGCAGATCGGCGACGATCCGCGCCACCCGCCCGCCCTGGCGCAGCCCCTCGATATCCGCCGCCGTCGCCCCCACTCGCCGGGTCACATCAAGCCCCACCATCCAGAGCGGCACGCCGCTGCGCAGCACGATGTCGGCGGCCTCGGGATCGCAGAAGATATTGAACTCCGCCACCTCGCTGACATTACCGATCCCCGTGGTCCCGCCCATGATGCTGATGCCCGCCAGCCACTCGCGCAGCTTCGGCTCCACCGCAAGCGCCAGCCCAAGATTGGTCAGCGCCCCGGTCGCCACCAGTACCAGCGCCCCGCGATGCGCCCGCGCGGTGCGCAGGATCAGCTCCACCGCATGCATGTCCTCGGCCGCCCGATCAGGCTCCGGCAGTTCGGCCCCATCAATGCCGCTCTTGCCATGGATCGCCCCGCCATGGATCGGCGGCGCCACCATCGGCACCGCCGCCCCGGCCGCCACCGGAATGTCGAGCGCCATCAGCCGACACAGGCTCAGCGCGTTGCGCGTGGTCAGCTCCAGCGTCTGGTTGCCATAGACCGTCGTGATTGCGCGCAGGTCGAGATGCTGGGCGGCATAGATCATCGCGATGGCATCGTCGTGGCCGGGATCGCAATCGAGCAGGATCGGCGTGGACATCGTCACTCCTCATTCAACAGGCGATGCGATTGCGGCGTCCAGCCCAAAAGCCGTTCCGCCTTCGACAGATTATGCTCGCGCCCGGCCTCGTCGCCGGCGATGAACACGGCATCGAACCGCCCATGCCCAACGGACGTGGCGTCGAGGGCAGCCAGATAGGCCCGCGCCAGGTCAGCCTCGTCGGTCACATGCACAAAACTGCCATCCTGCAGCTGGCGCGGCAAGCGCCGCTCAGCGAGATATTCCGCGCGCGCCCGCGGCCCGGTGATCCGCAACGCGATCAGGTTCATGTCGAACCAGCGGGCGAAGTACTGGCAGATATGCTCCCCAATCCCCTTGGTCAGGCCATAGACCGACGGCGTATCGAACGGCACCAGCTCCTCGGCGGGATACCAGTCGCGGCCGCGGAAATGCACGCTCATCGAACTGGAATAGACCCCGCGCTTCACCCCGGCCTCCTGGGCCAGGAACAGGAACAAATGGAGCCCCGTGGTGTTCAACTCATAGTTGTTGAGGATCGTGGCCACATCCTGATCGCGCCGCATGCCGCCCTGGCCGTCGCGCATCGCCAGCCAGATGAACCCGTCAACCCCGGCCAAGACTTCACGCACCGCCCCGGGATCGGTCACCGAGCCCTGCACGAACGCCATCGAGCTGTCCCGCGGCGCCGAAACATCCAGCACGCGCAAATTGTGGTGCGCCGCGAGATAGGGCGCCATCACCGTGCCGACCTGTCCCGCACCGCCGACCAACAGCAAATTCATCGCCTGTTCCTATGCCGTCTCGTCGGTGTCGAGCACACGAATGCCGAGTGCGCGCGCCGTCTCGTGGAACAGCCGCCCAACGCCCGGCAGCTCGCGCGTGGAATTTCCCTCGGCGATCACCGGATAGTCCGGCGACAGCGCCTCCATCCGTCGGAACAGCGTCGCGAAATCCATCTCGCCCTTGCCGGGGCAGCCATCCTGGAGATGCACGGTCAGCTTGTTCTCCGCCCAGATATCCTTGGCGTGGCAACTAACGATGTGCGTGCCCAGCAGGTCGAAATGCGCGTTGATCGCCGCCCCGGTATCATACAGCGTTGTCAGATCGATCCAGTTAGCCGAGTCATAGTCACAGCGCACCCACCGCGACCCCACCGCATCCAACACCTCGCGGGCAATCTGCGGCGTGCGCAGCGTGACGAGCTGATGGCTCTCCACGCTCAGGAATACCCCGGCATACAGAACCGACAGTGGCACCCGGCCGAAAAATGCAAAGGCGTGAACGTGGCCATCGACCCAGGCCTCCGACGTCGCCGCCGGATAGGCCCGAATGTAGCTCGCATCGCTGTGCGGCAGGTCAAAGGCAAAGAAGTAGGCCTTCTGCTCCACCCCGCCGATCACCGCCAGCGCTTC
>CAXNGD010000033.1:0-13282 GCA_964201575.1 Acetobacterales bacterium
CCTCTTCACGCTGCGCCGCCGTCAACGTGTCCAGGCCAGACAGCCAGTTACGGAAAATCGCGTCGTCCATCGATGCGCTCCAAACAGGGCGTTTGACCGGATTCTACAGAGCACATACGATTCGAGAACAGAGCCAAAAACTTTTATCCGTTTGCATGGGCTTTCGCGTCGGTGACCAGGCGGGCTGCTTCGGCGCCTTTGATTTTGGCGATATCGTCTTGATATTTCAGTAGAGCGCCGAGGGTTTCGTCGACCGCGCCGGGGCTTAGCTCGGTCTGGTTGAGGTGCATCAGGGCGCTGGCCCAGTCGATGCTTTCGGCCACGCCGGGCATCTTGAACAGGTCTTCGCCGCGCAGCTTCTGGACGAAGGCGACGATCTCCGCCGCGAGTTTTGGCTGCACATTCGGGGCCTTGCGGGCGAGGATGAGGCGTTCGCGCTTGGCGTCGGGGTAGTCGACCCAGTGGTAGAGGCAGCGGCGGCGGATGGCGTCGTGGACTTCGCGGGTGCGGTTGGAGGTCAGGACCACCACCGGCTTGGTCTTGGCGTGGATGGTGCCGTATTCCGGGACGGTGATCTGGAAGTCGGCGAGGAGTTCGAGCAGGAAGGCCTCGAATGGCTCGTCGGCGCGGTCGAGCTCGTCGATCAGCAGGACGGCGGGCGGCAGGTCGGGGTCGATGGCGCTGAGCAAGGGGCGAGCGCGCAGGAAGTCGCGGGCGTAGATGTCGGAGGACAGGGATTGCCGGTCGGCGCCGCCGGTGGCTTCGGCGATGCGGATGGCCATGAGCTGGCGGGCGTGGTCCCATTCATAGGCCGCGGCGGCGAGGTCGAGGCCGTCATAGCATTGCAGGCGGACCAGGCGGCGGTCGAGGCCGGCGGCCAGGACCTTGGCGATTTCGGTCTTGCCGGTGCCGGGCTCGCCTTCCAGGAAGAGCGGGCGGTCCATCGCCATGGCGAGGTGGACGGTGGTGGCGAGTGCTGTGTCGGCGACATAGCCGCCGGCTTCGAGCAGGGCGGCGGTTTCGGTGACGCTTGCCGGGATCGCCACCATCAGAAGAAGCCCTTCAGCAGCAGCAGGGCCACCGGGATGAACAGGGCGATGCCGATCCAGGCGACAATCGGCAGTCCGCCGGGCTCGCGCGGGATCAGGTCCAGCACGGAGATGGAGGGGGCGGCGGCCGGCGGGGCGGGGGCTGCGGCTTTGGAGTCGGCCCCGTCGGAAGTAATCTGGGCGGAAGCGACCTGGGCGGCGAAGCGGTCGAAGAAGGCATCGGCCATCTGCTTGGCGGTGGCGTCGATCAGCCGGGCGCCGAGCTGGGCGATCTTGCCACCGACATTGGCCTTCACCTCATAGGACATGATGGTCTCGCGGCCGTCAGCGACCAGCTTGACCACGGCGCCGCCCTTGGCGAAGCCTGCGACGCCGCCCTGGCCCTCGCCTTCGATGCGGTAGCCGTTCGGCGGATCGAGATCGAGGAGTTGGACCTTGCCGGCGAATTTGGCGGAAATCGGGCCGATCTTGACTGATGCGGTGGCCTTCAGCTCGTTCTCGCCGAGCCGTTCCATGGTCTCGCAGCCGGGGATCGACGTGCGCAAGACCTCGGGGTCGTTCAGCGCGGCCCATACTTTCTCGCGCGGCGCGGAAATTCGCCGTTCGCCGGACATATCCATCAGATGCCGTTCTCCGTTGTGCGCGGCGGAAGTTACTTATAGGGAGATAGGCATGCAACTGACGCCCCGCGCTCGCCGCACTCTCTGCAATTTTGCGCGCTGCACGGCGGTCGCATCGGTGGGCGTGCTGTTGCCGGAGATGGCCTGGGCTGCCGGCGCTGGCCCGGTGCCGGGGATCGGCTGGGGCATTCCCTTTGTCGGGCTGCTGCTGTCGATTGCTATCGTGCCCCTGGTGGCGCCGCATTTCTGGCACCGCCACATGGCCGCGGTGGCGGCTGGCTGGACGCTGGCGCTGTTGCTGCCGCAGGCGGTGATGTTCGGGCCGGGGGTGGCGGGGCATACGGCCTGGCACGCTATCTTGTTGGAATACCTCCCGTTCACGGCTCTGCTGCTGACGCTGTTCACCGCCGGCGGCGGAATCCTGCTTCGCGGCGGTCCCTGGGGCACGCCGGGCGGCAACACGCTGCTGCTGGCGGTTGGCACCGTGCTGGCCGGCGTCATGGGTACCACCGGGGTGTCCATGGTGCTGATCCACCCGCTTTTGCGCGCCAACCAGCACCGGCGACAGAAGGTCCATCTGGTGGTATTCTTCATCCTGCTGGTGTCCAACATCGGCGGCTCAACCACCCCGCTGGGCGACCCGCCGCTCTATATCGGGTTTCTGCTTGGCGTGCCGTTCATGTGGCCGCTTCTGAACCTCACCGCCAAGATGCTCATGGTCGCGCTGCCTATGCTCGCGGTGTTCTGGCTGGTGGATCGGCATTTCGCCAAATCCGCCCCGCCGCCGCGCGCGCGGGAGAAGCTTGAGATCGACGGCAAGGCCAATATCGGGATTCTTGCCCTGGTTGTGGCGGCGGTTCTGGCCCAGGGGATCTGGCAGCCAGGGCCGGTGACGCTGTTCGGGACGGCCATCGGGATGGAGCGCCTGATTGCCATGGCTTTCCTCGTCGGCCTCACGTTTCTCTCTCTGAGGCTCACGCCGCGGTCCGTGCGCGAGGGTAATCTGTTCTCCTGGGCCCCGATGGTCGAGGTTGCCGTGTTGTTTCTGGCGATCTTCGTCACCATCGCGCCGGTGCTCCAGATGCTGGCGGCGGGTGCTGCCGGACCGATGTCTGGTCTGCTGGCGCTGACCGCCGACGCGGCCGGCCGGCCGAACCCGGTCGCCTATTTCTGGCTGACGGGCGTGATGTCGGCCGTGCTGGATAATGCACCGACCTACCTCGTGTTTTTCCAGGCCGCTGGTGGGGACGTGGCTCGCCTGACCGGCGAGGACACTCGGATCCTGCAGGCGATCTCGACCGGTGCAGTGTTCTTTGGCGCGATGACCTATATCGGCAATGCGCCCAACCTGATGGTGCGCAGCATTGCCGCCCATCGCGGCGTGCGCATGCCGAGCTTCTTTGGCTACACTGCGTTTGCGGCAGTGCTGCTGCTGCCGCTCTTCGCCCTGGTGACAATCGTCTTCTTCCGCTGAGTGAGGCCACCATGCCCTATCTGATCGCCGATGACCTTCCCGCAGATCCCGCCGGGGTCCGCTTCCGGCGGCTGGTGGAGCGCGGCGGCATCGCCAAGCTTCCCGGCGCCCATAACGGCATGGCGGCGCTGCAGGCCAAGCGGGCGGGGTTCGAGGGGCTCTATCTCTCGGGGGCGGCCATGACCGCCTCGATGGGTATTCCGGACCTGGGCATGATCACGGTGGACGAGGTATGTTTCTTCATCCGCCAGGTGGCGCGGGCGTCAGGGCTGCCGCTGCTGGTGGATGGCGATACCGGCTATGGCGAGGCGCTCAACGTCATGCACATGGTGCGCAGCTTCGAGGATGCCGGGGCGGGGGCGGTGCATATCGAGGACCAGTTGCTGCCGAAGAAATGCGGGCACCTGAACGACAAGAAGCTGGCTGACGCCCACGACATGGCGGCCAAGGTGGCGGCGGCCCGGCGGGCGCGGCGGCATCTGTATGTCATCGCCCGCACGGACGCGGCGGCCAGCGAGGGCATGGACGGGGCGGTGGCGCGGGCGCGGCTGTATCTCGATGCCGGCGCCGATGCGATTTTCCCGGAGGCGATGACGTCCGCCGAGATGTTCCGCGAGTTCGCGCGGCGGGTGAAGGCGCCGTTGCTGGCCAACATGACCGAGTTTGGCCGCACGCCGTTCTTCACCGCCGATGAGTTCCAGGCGATGGGCTATGCCATGGTCATCTGGCCGGTCAGCTCGATGCGGGTGGCCAGCAAGGCGCAGGAGGAGCTGTATGCCGCGATCGCGCGCGACGGCGGCACGCAGGCGATGCTGCCGCGCATGCAGACCCGCGCGGAGCTGTACGACACCATCGGCCTGCACGACTTCGAAGCACTCGACGCCTCAATCGTGCAGACGATCGTGCCATCCACCTAAATGGACAAAAGTTTTTTGGTTCTTTTTTTCAATAAAGAACAAGCGCTTCTTTTTGGAAAAAGAAGCAAAAACTTTTTACCCATTGGCGCCCGGCCCAGGTGATGACACCGCGGTATGTTGGCAGCGAGATTTATCGGCGGTCCAGCTATGGGCCGAAGCATCCGCTGGCGGTGCCGCGCGTCTCGGTCTGTACCGATCTGGTGCGGGCGATGGGATGGCTCGATGACGGCGCGTATCTCGAGGCACCGCTGGCCGGCGACGATCTGCTCCACCGCTTCCACACCCCGGCCTATATCGCCGCGCTGAAGCAGGCCGAGGCGGAGCAGGCGGTCAGCGAGGATGTGCGCGCCCGCCATCAACTGGGTGCCGCCGGCAATCCGGTTTTCCGGGAGATGTTTCGCAGGCCAGCCACCTCCGCCGGCGGTGTGGCGCTGGCCTGTCGCAGCGTGCTGGCTGGCGGGATCGTGCATTGCCCGGGTGGGGGCACGCATCACGGCCGGCCGGACCGGGCCAGCGGGTTCTGCTATCTCAATGACCCCGTGCTCGGCATCACCGAATGGCTCCGGGCCGGGCTGACCCGGATCGTCTATCTCGACATCGACGCCCATCACGGCGACGGCGTGCAGGACGCATTCCACGACGACCCGCGCGTGTTGACGCAGTCGGTGCATGAGGCCGGGCGCTGGCCGCATACCGGGCTCGCCGATGACCGTGCCGGCGGCATGGCGCGCAACTTCCCGGTGCCGAACGGGTTCAACGACAGCGAGATGCGCTGGCTGCTGCACGAGGCGATCCTGCCGCTGATTGAGAGGTTTCGGCCGGAGGCGATCATGCTCCAGGCCGGGGCGGACGCGCTGGAGGAAGACCCGCTGGCCAAGCTGTCGCTGTCCAACAATGCGCATTTCCAGGTGGTGCGCGCGGTGCGCGACCGGGCGCCGCGGCTGGTTGTCACTGGCGGGGGCGGCTATAATCCGTATTCCGCCGGGCGCTGTTGGGCCGGCATCTGGGCCACGCTGAACGACATCGAGATTCCCGAGCGCACCGTGCCAGAGGCCGCTGCGGTCCTCGCCGCTCTGCACTATAGTCGCAATGCCGGGCGAACACCGCCGGCGCACTGGATCGGGACGCTGCGCGATGCGCCGCGCGAGGGTCTGGTGCGCGCGGCGGTGCGCGAACTTGCCGCAACTGCATTGGAGGAACGATGACTGTCATCCGCCGCGGTCTTCTGCTGGGCCTGGCAAGCCTGTTCCTGCCCGCCCCGGCGCGCGCCCAGGACGGGCCGCAGCCGCCGTTGCGCAAGGAACGCATCTCCATCGTCACCCTGCGCGGCAAGACCCACATCTTTAACGTTGAAATGGCAACCGATCCGCGCGAACAGGCGCTTGGCCTGATGTTCCGGCCCAGCGTTCCCGCCGATGGCGGCATGCTGTTCGACTGGGGCCGGCCGCGCGTCTCGCAGATGTGGATGCGCAACACGATCGCCAGCCTGGACATGATCTTCATCGGCCAGGACGGCCGTATTCGCACCATCGTCGAGCGCACCATCCCGCAGAGCCTGGCGGTCATCGACAGCAAGGTGCCGGTGCGCGCCACGCTGGAAGTTGCCGTCGGCACCTGTCAGCGGCTGGAGATCAATGTCGGCGACCGGGTGGTGCATTCGATGTTCACCGTCAAACCGGAGGGATGATGACCATGCGCGCGCTTGGCGCTTGCGCTACGGGGGCATCGCTCATAGCTTCCGCCGCGCTGCTACCGGGCCGATGGCCTCGGTGCGGCACCGCCTGGTCGCGGGGCGTGGCGCAGCCTGGTAGCGCGCCTGTTTTGGGTACAGGAGGCCGCCGGTTCGAGTCCGGCCGCCCCGACCAGTGCGGATGAGATCGCCGGGCATAGCCGTCCGGCACGGATGACAGGAGAGGCCATGCGCGCGCGCATCTACCAGATCCCGAAGAACGCCATGCAGTCTGGCCGCGCCAAGGATGACTGGGTGCTGGAGTTCGAACAGAGCGAGGCCCGCCGCGCCGACAAGCTGATGGGCTGGATCGGCAGTGCCGATACCCAGGCCCAGATCCGCTTGGTTTTCGCCAGCCGCGACGAGGCCGTGGCCTATGCCGAGCGCGAGGGCATCGCCCATGTGGTCGAGCTGCCGCAGAAGCGGGTGATGAAGCCCAAGGCGTATAGCGACAATTTCCGCGCCGGCCGGGTGGATAACTGGACCCACTGAAGGCGGCGTCTTTCCGGGGTGGGCATGCGCGGGTGAGCGAGTACGAGGACAGCCACTACGCACGCACCGTGGACACTGCGCAGCGCTATGCGGCGCTGGAGGACGACACCCAGGCCGAGGTTTGCGTCATCGGCGGCGGCATGGCGGGATTGGCGACGGCGCTGGATCTGGCCGAGCGCGGGCGCTCGGTCGTGCTGTTGGAGCGTCACCGGGTTGGCTGGGGCGCTTCGGGGCGCAATGGCGGCTTTGTCGTGCCGGGCTATCCCACCCGGCCGGCGGACCTGGCCGACATGGTGGGGCCGGCGGATGCGCGCGAACTCTATACTCTCACCCGTGGCGCGCTGGCGCTGATCCAGCAGCGCATCGCCCGCCATGGCATGGATGTCGGCGAGCTGGTGCAGGGCCGGCTGCTAGTCGCCATGGACGAGGACGGCGAGGCCATGGCGGAGAACGCCGCCTACATGGCGAGGGCTTTCGGCAAGGAGCTGGAAGTCTGGTCGCGGGCGAAGGTCCGGGCGACGCTGGCCACGACGCGGTACTCGGACGGCACGCTGGACCCCGAGGCGTTCAGCCTCAATCCGCTCAAGCTCACCCGCGGCACCGCGGCGGCGGCGGCGAAGCTCGGCGCGCGGCTGCATGAAGGAACCGCCGCCACCGGGCTGGCCCGCGACGGCGCCCGCCAGGTGGTGCGCACCGCGCGCGGGCGGGTGCTCTGCGATCACGTCGTGATGGCCGGCGGCGGCTATATCGGCCTGCTGGACTGGAAGGTTGCGATGGCGACGATCCCGGTGCCGACCTATGTGATGGTCACCGAGACGCTGGGCGACAATCTGCGCCAGGTGATCAACACCCGGCATTCGCTGGCCGATCGCAGTGTCGCCACCAACTATTACCGGCCGCTGGAGGATGGGCGGCTGCTATGGGGCGGGCGGGTGGCGGCGTTCAAGCCGAGCCATGCCCGGCTGACCGAATCGCTGCGGCGCGACATGGTCTGGTTCTATCCTGACTTGGCCAAGGTGAAGGTCGAGGTCGCCTGGGGCGGGATGATGCCCTATCTGCGCCACCGGATGCCGATGATCGGTGCGGTCGGCGACCGCCGCTGGGTGGCGACCGGGTTTGGCGGGCTGGGCATGGGCATCACGACGATGGCCGGCAGCCTGATCGCCGGCGCCATCACCGAGGGCGACACCCGCTGGCAGCTGTTCCGGCGTTTCGGGCTGCCATTTGCCGGCGGTCCGCTGGGTCGCGCGCCGGCGCAGATGATCTACTGGAAGCACAAGGCGGTCAGCCACCTCGCGCACCGGTAGCGCGCGAGGAGCGCGGGGTCAGCCGACCGGCATCGTCTCGGCCATTGGCTTCATCGCCACGACCTTCTCGTACCAGGCGGTCAGCTTGGGGTGTCCCGGCCGCCAGGGCTCATTGGCGAAACGGAAATCCAGGTAGCCGAGCGCGCAGGCAATGGTGATCTCGCCATAGGTCGACAGCCCGTTCAGCGTATCGGCCTCGGCCTCCAGCGCATCCAGCGAGCGTGCCACCTTGCCCTTCTGCTGTTCGATCCAGGTCGTGCGCCCCTCGTCCTGCGGCAGCGTCAGCTCGCGCCGGCGCGGCTGGGCGGCGTCCATGATCCCGTCGCCCAGGGCGGCGCGGCGGATCGCGGTCCAGCGGGCGGGACCGGCTGGCGGAAACAGCGGCGGCGCCGAGCCGACACTGTCGATGTACTCGCAAATGACCGGGCTGTCGTACAGCGCCATGCCGTCATCGCTGACCAGCGACGGCACCTTTGAGAGCGGGTTCATCACCAGCAATGCCGGGTCGGTGGTGCCGATCTTGGCCTTCTCGATCTGGCCGTCGATCCCGCGCGCAATGGCACAGGCCATCACCTTGCGGACATAGGGGCTGGCGGCGGAGAAGGCGAGCTTCATGGAGGTTCTCCCGATTTTGTTGCGGGGCGCAGAGTGCGACCAAGCGGCCCCGCCGGCAAGCCGCCGCCGATGCCTGCTTGGCATGAAGCTTGACCCCGGACGCGCGGGATAGGCAGTTTAGCGCCGACACCAGTTTCGCAATGGGAGGACGGCATGGAGCTTTCGCCGCAGCAGATCGCGCAGTTCCACACGGAGGGCTACCTGTTCCTGCCGGAGCTGTTCACCCAGGACGAGATCGCCGTGCTGCGCCACGAGGCCGAGGCGATCTATGCCCAGACCCGGCCCGAGATCTGGCGCGAACGCTCCGGCGCCCCGCGCACCGCCTTCGCCGCGCATCAGTATAGCGAGGCCTTCGGGCTGCTCGGCCGGCACCCGCGCATGATCAACCCGATCGAGCAGGTTTTCGGCGAGAAGCTGTACATGCACCAGTTCAAGATCAACGCGAAATCCGCCTTCACCGGCGATGTCTGGCAATGGCACCAGGATTACGGCACCTGGGCGCGCGATGACGGCATGCCGGAGCCGCGGGCGATGAACATCGCGGTGTTCCTGGACGAGGTCATGCACATCAACGGCCCGCTGATGCTGGTGCCGCGCAGCCACACCCACGGCACCCTGGCCGCCGGGCACGACACCACCACCACCAGCTATCCGCTGTGGACGCTGGACGAGGCGACCGTCACCCGGCTGGTGCAGGAGGGCGGCATCGTCACCCCGATCGGCAAGCCCGGCGGGCTGCTGATGTTCCACGGCAACCTGGTCCACGGCTCCGCCGGCAACATCACGCCGTATCCGCGCAAGATCGTCTACCTGACCCTGAACGCCGTCTCGAATCACATCCGCACCCCGACGCGGGCCGAATACATCGCCCATACCGATTTCCGCCCGATCGAACCCTGCGAGGACGGCGCGCTGCTGGCCTATGCGCGCTCGCACCAGCCAAAGGCCGCATAGAAGCTGGCGGACGCCGCTATCCCTTGACGCCGCCCGCCGTCAGTCCCTCGACCACGAATTTCCGTAGCAGCATGACGAGCAGCACCGAGGGCGTGAGCGCGATCAAGCAGATCGCCATCATCAGGTTGAACACCACGAACACGTCGCCCACCAGGCTGGCGATCACCACCGGCAAGGTCATGAATTCCGCCCGGTTGTTCAGGATCAGCGGGATCAGCAGGTCGTTCCAGGCGATGATGAAGACAATGGCGCCATAGCTGGCCAGCGCCGGGGTACTGAGCGGCAGGGTGATGCGCAGGAAGGCGGAGAAGCGGGTGCAGCCATCGATGCGCGCACTTTCGTCCAGCTCCTTGGGGATCGAGGCGAAATACGGCACCAGGATCAGGATGCCATACGGCAGCAGGAAGCCGGTGAGCGCGATGATCACCCCCCACATCGAGTTCAGCAGGCCGAGCTGTCGGAACACCACGTAGAGCGGGATCATCAGCACGATGATCGGCACGAAGCGGGCGAAGACGTTCACCGTCAGCAGCCAGGACACCCAGCGCAGGTTCAGCTTGACCACGGTATAGGCCGAGAGCGAGGCGAAGATCAGGGTGAGGAAGGTGACCGAGACCGAGATCACAACGGAGTTGCCGAGCGCGTGGTAGATCTTCTTGACGTTGTCCGGCAGGTAGGTCGCCTGTTCGAAGACCTGCCCGCGCTGTTCGCCGCGGCTGATGATGACGCGGAAATTGTCGAAGGTGATGTCGCCCGGGATGATCGAGCGCGTGTCGCCGGCCAGGTTCTTCTCGGCGAGCAGTGAGCCGATCACCACGGCGGAAAGCGGCAACAGGATGAAGCCGATCACCACGATATTGGCGAAATGCAGTATCAGCTTCTGCAACAGGGTCTTGCGCATGGCGGTCAGTCTGTCCGCCGGTAGAGCAGCTTGATGTAGATGAAGGCCAGCACCCCCACCATCAACGCCAGCAGAAAGGCTGAGGCGGCACCTGCGCCGATATCAAATGGCGGCGCGAAACCCTTCTTGTAGCTGTACCAGCTGGCGACCCAGGTGGCATCGCCGGGTCCGCCCTGGGTGATGGCCAGGATCTCGTCGAACACCGCCACCGCGAAGGAGGTGCGCAGCACCAGCAGCACGACCACGACCGGCATGATCAGCGGCAGGGTGATGTGGCGAAAGCGGTTCCAGGCGCCGGCGCCGTCCACCGAGGCGGCCTCGAACAACTCCTTGCTGATGCCTTGCAAGGCGGCATGCACCAGCAGGACCGCAAACGGCAGGGTGCGCCAGATATATGGCACGGCCACCACATACAGCGCGGTATCGGCATTACCGGTCCAGTCGATCGGCCGGTCGATCGCGCCGACCGAGTAAAGCAGGCGGTTCAGGTAGCCGAGCTTGCCGTTGTACATGAACGACCAGATCAGCCCGTTGGCGATCGGCGGCACCGCATAGGGCAGCAGGATCAGGAACCGGGTGATCCGGCTGGTCCAGATATCCTGCTGGTTGATCAGGATGGCGATGGCGACGGCCGCCACCACCTCGACGATCACGGTGAAGGCGGTGAAGATCAGCGTGTTGCCCAGCGACAGCAGGAACAGCGAATCGCTCAGCACCTTTTCGTAATTGTCGAAGCCCACAAAAGGGAAAATCCCGCTGCGCAGCTGTACCAGCGAGACTTTGTGCATCGAGAGATAGGCGGCGTAGTAGATCGGATAGGCGAGCACCAGTGCCAGGGTGATCAGCGTCGGCAGGTTCATCGCCACGCCGAGGATGCGCGGCGACATTTCTTTCCCGAAGCGATGCGGGGCCGGGCCGTGGGACGGGGGTGTGACCCCGCCCGGTCCTGTCGCGGTGCTCACCGGCGGCTTTCCTGGGTCAGCCGCGCTTCGCCTGGGCAATGGCCGCGATCAGGTTGTCGCAGCAGGCATCGGCGGTGATCTGACTGGTCAGCGCCTTCTGCACCTCGATGTTCAGGCGGTCGCTCCAGGGGAAGTGCCATGGCTGGTACATCGAGTTGCAGACCTCGCCGACGAAGGTGGTCTTCTTCCAGGCGTCCAGGATCAGCGGCACGTCGCCGAAGGGCGCCCAGCCCTTGGTGATGGCGTCGGAGTTCATCACCGAATTGTAGCCGGAGCCGAGCATGGCGGAGTGGGCCAGGTTGATTGCCTGGGAATACTGGCCATCCTTGGTCTTGCCGCCGAGATATTGCAGCAGTTTCCAGGCCCATTCCTTGTTGCGGTTGGCGGTGGTGACGAAATAGACATGCGCGGTGCCGATGGTGCGGCCATCGCCGGGCGAGCCAAGCGCCTTGATCTTGCCCGCATTGGGCGACTGGGTCGGGTCGTTGGCGACCTGGAGCGTGTAGTGGTGGTTGGGGCCGCGATAGAGGTTCTTGCCGGCGCTGAACGCCTTCGCCGAAGGAACGAATTGGGCCTTCAGCGATTCGGGGTCGGCGAGGTCTTCCTTGAAGGTCTGGACCCACCATTTCAGGGTTTCGCGCGCGATCGAGCCGGCGCCGAGCTGGTGGTTGCCGGCCTTGTCGAAGAACGCGCCGCCGCGGTTATGGGTCATCTGCATCCAGGTGCCGGGCAGTTGTTCCAGCCCGACGCCGGCCACCCAGAAGATCGGGTACTCCGAGATCTTGTCCTTCTTGGCCTTGCGCATCTGCTCCATGAGCTCGTCATAGGTCTTGAACGGCGTCATCTTCGCCTGTTCCAGCAGCGGCTCGTAGTAGTTCCAGATCCAGGTGGTGGAGAAATACGGCATGCCCATCAGCTTGCCGTTGTGCACCGCGACCGTCTTCATCATGTCGGTCATGTCGGCGACATAGGCCGGCGCACCCGGCATGTCCTGCACCGGTTCCACCAGACCCTGGGACACGAAGTTCCAGAACGAGTAAGGCGAGGACTGCGACACATCGATCTTCTCGCCGCCGGCATACATCGACAGCAGCTTCGGCGGATGATCGTTGAAGGCCGAGATGGTGGAGTCCACTGTGACCCCCCAATCGGCTTTGAACCGCGCGCCGATCTTCGTGTAGATGTCGCCATAGGTCCAGACGACGAAGTTCACCTTGTCGAGCTTGGTCTTGGGCATATCGGCCCATGGCGTGCCCTGCGCCCAGGCCGGCGCCCCGCTTGCCATGGCCATCGCCACGCCGGCGGTGGTCGATTGCAGGAATGCCCGGCGCCCGATTCCAGATGCGCCTCCAGAAATGCGGTCCATATCGCAGCCTTTCCCTGTTTGTATCATTGGCCACTCCGGCACGGCTTGGCGCGATGCCCATGACATCCATGCAACGCAGCGTCCACTGGCCGGGGCGGGCTGTCAACGCGGATTTGGCGCTCCGGCGCGAATGCGGCACCGTTGGCCCCAAACGGAGGAACATGCCATGGCCACCATCGTGCTCATTCACGGCGCCTACCAGGGCGGCTGGATCTGGCAGCCCGTCGCCGCCAGCTTGCGCCGGATGGGCCATGACGTCTTCACGCCGAGCCTGGATGGCTGTGCCGAACGCGCCCATGCCCTGCGCCCCGGCATCACCAACGCGAGCCATGGGGCCGAGATCGCCGAACTGCTGCGCTTCGAGGATTTGCGCGACGTCGTCATGGTTGGCACAAGCTGCGGCGGCATGGTGATGGCCGCCGCCGCCGAACGCGCACGCCCCCGCATCGCCCGCCTGGTCTTCGCCGATGCGTTGGCGCTGCTGGTCGGGGAAAAACTCGCCGACATCGTCGCCCGCCCGACGGCGGTCAACACCGAGCTCGCCACCGGCGTGCCAAAGGAAGACGCCGCCAACCGGCTGTTCCGCGACCTGGACCCCGCCCTGCGCGACTGGGCCGCGGCACGCACCACCCTGCACCCGCGCGCCGCAATGGAAGCCGCCATGGAACTCCCCAGCTTCTGGCAGCAACAATGGGACACCGACGTCGTCTGGTGCCGCCGCAGCGCCAACCCCCCCTTGGCCCATCAGCGCCGGACCGCCGACAAGCTCGCGGGGCGCTGGCACGAGATCGATACCGGGCACTACCCGATGCTGAGCACGCCGGACGAGCTGGCGGCGATCATCGCGCGGGGGTGCGGCGGGAGAAGAACGCCGGGGCTTTGCCCCGGACCCCACC